>CAZTJX010000041.1:0-10841 GCA_964613755.1 uncultured Demequinaceae bacterium
CGGTCCCGTTCCGGCATACGATGTCCTTGTCGTCGACGAGTGCAGCGTCGTGAGTAACGCCGACCTCCTCAAAGTCCTTGACTCTACGTCATTCCAGTTGTTGGTGCTTGTCGGGGATGTCTATCAAATCGAATCAATCCGGTTCGGAAACTGGTTCAGCATGATCCGTTCGTTCCTCCCTTCGGCTGCGATCTACGAGCTGACGACCCCGTACCGCACCACCGACGAGGCTCTCCTGAGATTCTGGCAGCGGGTGCGCCGCCTCGACGGTGGGCTCGAGGAGGCCATCGCCCATGGCGGATACTCGGGAGTACTAGATCCGTCGTTGTTCAAGCCCAACGCTGCCGACGAGATCATTCTCTGTCTGAACTACGACGGCCTCTACGGAATCAATAACGTCAACCGTCTCCTGCAAAGCAGCAATCCGGGCAAGTCGGCCGTGTGGGGAGCGGCGACCTACAAGGTCGGAGACCCGGTTCTCTTCGGTGACTCGGAGCGATACAGGCCCCTGATCTACAACAACCTGAAAGGCAGGATCGTCGACGTCGACGTTCACCCGGAACGGATCCAGTTCGATGTCGCTCTCGATCGCCCCGTGGACGAGCTCGACGTGTATGGTCTCGATCTCGAATACGTTGGCGAGTCGACAGTCAGGTTCGACGTCTACCACCGCGGCAACACCGACACCGACGACAACGAACTACTCAATTCCACGGTGCCCTTCCAAGTCGCGTATGCGGTCTCGATCCACAAAGCGCAAGGCCTTGAGTATGAGTCGGTGAAGGTCGTCATCACCGACGCGAACGAAGAGGATGTCACGCACAACATCTTCTACACGGCCATCACGCGGGCTCGGAACCACCTCAGGATCTACTGGACACCAGAAACGCAAAGAGCGGTCGTGAATCGGTTGGCGCATCGGGGGAGCCCGCGGGATGCCGCGATCCTCGTCGCGCGGAGAGGGCTCTCGACGTAGATGATGGCCGCCCGTCGCGCCGAGCCATTAGGCGTCTCAGGTTCGTTCGCGACGAGAAGGCCAGATCCTGGTGTCGGTTCCCCGAGATAGTGTCGATTCCATGGATGCTTCAACTGCAGTCACCACTACGGCGGTCGCGTTGACTCAGTTCTCAGATTGGGGTGCCGTCACCGGAATGGCCACCGCAGCGCTCGCGGTGTTCGCAATGCTCACACTGGGTAGCGCCGCCCTTGACAGTCGCAAACGTACACGCCCGTATGTCGTCGCGGAGTTCCGGGTGGTGCCCTTCAGCTACAAGCGCCTTGATCTCGTTGTCAGGAACGCTGGAGCCACAGCCGCCAGAGATCTTGTTGTGCGATTCGATCCGCCATTCCTGGAGTCCGGCAAGCGAGGAGCTCTTGGAGACTTCGTCGCACGTCGGTATTCCGAGGCGATTCCAGTCCTGGGTCCTGGTCAGGAGTTGGCGAGCGTGCTGCACGTGGACTTGGACAAGCCGGAGGCCAACGATGTTTCGGAGAGGCTGGTCGTCAGCGTCGAGTACAGCAGGCACGGGGTATTCCGACGGAAGTACACCGAGGAGTTTCCGCTTCGTCGGGTCATCTACACCGAGCAGGTGTTCTCGGTTTCCTCTGACTCGCCGGAGGGGAGGCTGAGGAAGATTGCTGAGGAGTTGGCTGGAATCGGAACAACTCTGAAGAAGGACCAGAGCGATGTGAGACTGGGGTCGATCGCCGACGCCGTTGACGATGCGGTTGCGGTTCTCGCGCCACACACCGATGGTGCGATGTGGAGACTTCGACATCGCAGGGGGGATACGTTCCGGCTTACGAATATCGGTTCCGGCACCGCTCGGAACGTCGAAGTCGAGGGCCACGAAAGTCTCCATGGCCCCGATCTTGACGGTCCGATCACCACGCTTGGTCCTGGCGAGGCTGTTGATTTCTTGGCAGCTACGACGCTGGCAACACGGGACACCACAATCACCGTGAGTTGGGAGGAGACTGTCGGGAACAAGTCCATCGAGAAACGATGGTCCTCACTCCTTCCCGACTAGTTGCAAGCGTCGGCTCGAGCAACTTGGCCACGAGTGTCCCGAGTCTGGGCACCTCGGTGATGAAGGTGGTTGAAGACCGTCCTTGCGGAAACGCCGACCTTCCTTGCGGTCGCATTCATCGAGAGGCCCAACTCGTAGAGTCGAACCATTTCGTCGATCTTCGTTGACTCGATCGGCGGATTCGCGAGTCCGACGGCGTGGCTCTCCAAGACGCGGCTGATCGTGTTCCGATGGCAGCCATACTTCTCGGCGAGCGTGTAGATGGTGCCGCCCGCGCGGTAGTCCTCGACGACGGCCAGTTCCTCGTCCGAGGTGAAGCGCCGTTGAGTCTGTTTCATCGGACGCCAGAGTTCATCGTCGTGCATCTTCCGCGCAGCCCCTACGCCCTCGGTAGGCTGAGGCTTCAACAGGTGGACCTCGAGCTTCCTCCAGTTGTTCGAGTCAACTTCAGAGAGCTCCACTTCGTTGACGTGCCCCGGTCTCTCGGCACGATATGACCGCCATTCCCGCGTATCGCCCTGCGCGAAATCCGCGCTCTCCGTCCTGCGCGCGCATCGAATTCACGGCAAGGCAGGCTAGGCTCGCCTTGGCGGTTCGGGGCACAGGTCCTGAAAGATAAGCCTTACCTAAGGCCACCGTCAATCCAGGATTCCAGAAGGGAATTCGCCTACGTCCGGGCGCCATGCCGGGCTTGATGTTCTAGGAGGAACACACCATGGGTGCACGACTCAAGAAGCTTGGGCTGGTTCTCGCGGCCCTCGGCGTGATCTTCATCGCCGGTGCGGGATTCGCAGTCATCAAGGTCAACCAGGGCTCCGCCTCGCTCGAAGCCTTCGCGGCCGAGCAGAACGTTACCCTCAGCTACAACGACGACGGTCAACTTGTCGACCGCGGTGAGACTGCGGGAGCAGACGCCATCCTCTCGATGCTCAAGGACGACTGGAAGTACCCGGTCAATATGAGCGAACTCGACCCCAACGACCCACTGGTCAACACGGGCACCGAGTACATGTACCAGATGGCCACGATCACGTACCACACACTCCACGGGTCGACCAAGGTCACGTTGCCCGAGGGGTCGGACGACACGGTGTACAACGGCAAGACGTACAGCGCCGGTGACACGGTCGAATTCCAGAACGATGGACGCTACTGGACGGGCTTTGACCGGTCCAACCCGATCGAGGGAGCCGCACGCGGCCAGCTCTGGTCGGGAACCGTTCACGGTCTGATCGGCGAGCTTGGTGTCGGTGCCGTGACGGCCTCGACCCTGCAGCTCGGCCTCGGCGTCGCGGCATTCATGGGTGGCGTGGGCGCCACTTTGGTCCTCGCGGGCCTCGGGCTCGTCTGGGCCGCGGGAGCGACTCCGATCACGGAGGCGAAGCCCGCAGCCAAGCCTGCAGCAAAGGCCAAGAAGTAGGTGTAGTGGCATGCGGTAAGTAGGACGGAGAGGGGTTCCTTCGGGGGCCCCTCTCCGCTTGTCACGAAGGGCTCCCGTTTCGCGAATACCTCGCGCCCGTCTCCCGTTTTGGGTGCTACCCGACGACCTCGTGGACGGCAAGCAGGCGGTCGACGGTCCTCTCCCAGGGGAAGAGCTCGGCCCGCGCACGCGCGGCGGTCCGGCGCGCGGCGGGGGGCCGGCCCAGCATGGCCTCGACCCCGCGTGCGAATCCCTCCGGAGTGCCGGGGGCTGCGATCCCCGCGTCACCCACGACCTCGGGAAGCGCGCTCGATTCATGGACGACGACGGGCGTTCCGGACGCGAGAGCCTCGAGCGCGGCGAGTCCAAAGGTCTCGATCGGCCCCGGGGCGAGGACGACGTCGGCACTCGCGAGGAGCGCGGCGTAGGAATCCCGATCGGACACGAATCCCAGGAACTCGACGGGCAGCCCGCGTGCCCGCAGCGCGACCTGGCGCGCGATCGCGCCCGCTCCCACGCACACGAGGCGGATCGGCACGCCGCGATCGGCGAGAACTCGAACGGCATCGATGGCCAGGTCCGGCCGCTTCTCCCGGGAGAGGCGACTCGCCATCACGACGAGCACCTCGCGGGGGGTGGCGTACCGCGCGCGGACGACGGAGTCGCGGCGGTCCGGGTGGAACGCGTCGAGGTCGACCCCGAGTTGAATCCGTTCGCTTGCTCGCCCGATGCGGGAGAACTCCTCGGCCGCGTACTCCGTGGTGCAGACGATCGTCGGGAACGCGCGATCGGTGCCCCGATTGTGGGTATCGGCGAGCGTCCGGATCGGAACGAGAGGACCCAGCCAGCCAGGGACGAGGCTACGAAGCACCCCGTCGGCGCGCTCGTGGCCGAAGAACGTCGCCGGGATCCCCCGCGCCCTCGCCCAAGTTCCGAGGCCGCGTAGTGTCGTTCGATCGGAGACCTCGATGCGATGGGGCCTCCACTCCTCAAGGATGCGCCGCACGTGGCGAAGCCGGATGATGGTTCGGTACCCGCCCGAGAAGGGGACCAGGGGAGAGGCGACGGTCACGCGGCGTCCGTACGGCATCTCCTCGTCCGCGTCCCGGACCCCGGGGACCACGAGGAGGACGTCATGTCCGCGATCGCGGTACCCAGCGCCGATCGCGTGCATCGTCGTGCGAAGCCCTCCCGAGGTCGGGCCGTAGAAGTTAGCAAGGTAGGCGACGCGCATCAGACCACCGCCGCCGGCACGTGTGAAGGGGCGCCCGTGGCCACGTCGATCGCGTCCCAGTAGTGACCCATGAGCGAGTCGCAGACGGCGTCCCATGTGCGGCCCTCGACGCCGGCACGCGCGCGAGTCCCGTAGGCCGAGCGCTTCTCAGGATCCCGGGCGAGGGCGCGCACGTGCCCCGCCATTTGATCGAGATTCCCGGGCGCGTAGAGGCGACCGTTCCGTCCCTCGGTGACGAGGTCAATGGGGCCACCGCGGCGAGGTGCGACGACGGGCACTCCCGAGGCGTGGGCCTCCTGGATGCTCTGGCAGAAGGTCTCCAACTCACCGCAATGCACAAAGATGTCGAAGCTGGCGATCGTACGGGCGAGGTCGTCGCCGGCGAGGAAGCCGGGAAAGTGGGCACGTGGCATGGCAGCGCGCAGGCGCGGGCCGGCTGGGCCCTCCCCGACGATCACAACGGAAATCCCGGGAAGTGCGACGAGGCGCGCGAGGTCGCCCACGCTCTTCTCCGGTGCGAGGCGCCCCACGTATCCGACGATGACCTCGCCCCGCGGCGCCCACGTCCGTCGTAGGAGATCGGAGCGCCTGGTCGGGTGGAAGCGGTGAGCGTCGACCCCTCGTCCCCACATTCTGACGCGCTCGACGCCGAGCGCCCCCAGCTGTTCCATCGCGTACGTTGAAGGTGCGAGGGTCATCGTCGCTCGATCGTGGATCACGCGCACGCGGTTCCACAACAGGCGCTCCCCCCAACCCATCCGGTATTGCCGCGCGTAGGACGGGACCTCGGTCTGGTACACGGCGACGGTCGGCAGTGCAAGCGAGGCTGCGGCCCTGATCGCCGACCACCCGAGCACAACGGGGGAGGCAAGATGGACGATGTCGGGGGTGTAGTCGCCGAGAATTCTCGCCAGTAGCCGTTCTCTCGCGAGCGCCACGCGCACCTCGCGGTAACCCGGCCAGCCGAACGACGGCACACGCGTGACTTGTGCGACGCCAGAAAACGTGGTGCCGTCTCCATGCCGCGTCGAAGGAGCGATGACGAGGGCCTCGTCACCGCGCGCGGTCAGATACTCGATCACACGGAGGAGGGAGTTAGCCACGCCGCTCGAGTGGGGAAGGAACGTCTCTGCGACGAGGGCGACCTTCATGTCTCCATTGTGCGGGGCGAAGTCCACATCGCGGGGTGGGCAGCCGGATCACGGGGCCACCCCCCTGTGGCACGCTAGGTGCATGAACCTGCGGTTCGGGGCACGCGACGACGCAGTGTCCCGCGCCCGGGCGACGTGCGTTGCCGATGCCCTACGCGCCGCTCTCGACGCGCAGGCGCCGACGAGCGAGGGCGAGGTCGTCGTCGTTCCCGTCACGGTTGGCCACGACGACGATGTCGCGGACGCCGATCCCGAGCTCCTCAGTGCCGCCCTGCGCGTCGCTCTCTTTTCGGGGGAGTGCGACGCCGTCGTTCACGACGCGGCCGATCTTCCGCTCGACGAGAACGCGGAACTGGTGGTCGCCGCATACTTGCCCGCGAGGGAGCCGAGACTCGCGCTCTGCACGGCGGGCCCGACCCTTGAGGAACTCGAGACAGGGGCCACGGTTGTCGCGCGGGATGTGAGGATCGCTGCTCAGGTTGCGCGTCTGCGCGAGGGCCTCACGGTCGAGGTCGATGCTTCCACGACCCCGATCCTCCTGGCACGCCTCGAGGCGGGAGAGGTCGCAGCCGTCGTCGTCCCGTTCAAGGAGGTGGATCTCGCCGAGGCAGATCCCCCGTTCGTCGTGGCCCTCGATCCCTCCCAGGTGGTCCCTGCGGCGGGTCAGGGGGTCGTCGCGATCGAGATGCGATCGGACACCCCGCCATCAATCGCAGCCATCCTCACCGCGCTCGACGATCCCGATTCTCGGACGGCGGTTACGGTTGAGCGTGCAGCGATGAGAGCCCTCGGCGCGGGGTTCGGCGATCCGGCGAGCGCGTTTGCCACGGTGATGGGGGAGGACGTTTCCCTCCACGTGCGGGTGACGAGCAGGTCCGGTGGGCTCGCGCTCAACGACGAGTCTCGCGGACTCGCCTCGGATCCCGAGTTCCTCGGCTCGAATGCGGCGAAGATCCTGGTCGGGAGGGGCGCGGATCGCCTCAAGGACATGCAGTAGGCCCTCCCCCGGCTAGGAGACTCGCGTCACCTCGACCAAGACGTCGAGCGCGCTCTCCACGCCAGAGAAGACGCCGGAGAGGGGCATGACATCCCGATACTCCCGCGCCCGTGCCACGATGACGTGGTGGTCTCCGATCTCCCCGGCGTTCGTCGGATCGAAACCCCTCCATGCCCCCGACCACCATTCGATCCACGCGTGCGACTCTCCCGAGACCGTGGCACCGAGATCGGCGTGGGGATCCGGGTGGAGGTAGCCGGAGACGTAGCGGGCGGGAATACCCACGTGGCGAAGAGCACCAATCGCGAGGTGTGCAAAGTCCTGACAGACACCCGAGCGGGCCTCCCAGGCGTGGGTGGCCGGAGTGTGCACGGTGGTCACTCCCCGCACATAGTCGATGGTCTCGTGCAGGTGCGAACAGATGTCGCGCGCGGCATCGTCGGGCTCGGAGCGGGAGGCGGCGGCCTCCGCAAACTCGGCGAGTTCCTCCGTCGGTTCGGTGGTCGCGGAGTTCGCAAGGTACTCGGTGAGCAGGTCCCGAATCTTGGGATCGGCAAGTGCGTCCCAGTCGACGGGATCCCGTGACTCCCGCTCGGGGAGCACCTCGACGGTGGACGTGGCCGTGACCGTGAGGGCGTCGTGGGGTCGAAGGATCTCGAAGGCGATGACCCTGCTTTCCCAGTAGTCGAAGTACTCGGTCTGCCACGTCAGCGGCGCGATCTCGACGGTCGCGGCGAGGACGCGTTGCCGAGGCAGGTAGGCCGGTAGGAGTCGGGCCTCGTTGTAGGACGTCGAAATCTCCGACGCGTAGGCGAAGTGGGTGCGGTGGCGAATGTCGAGAATGCTCATATCGCCTCCTGGGTCCAGACGTTGAGCGCGGGGAGGAAGAATCGATCTCTTACCAAGTCGGACGCATGGGCGCAGGCGTTCTGCACCAACTGCATCTCGGTGGGGAGGTCGTCGAGGATGTCGCGCACGGGCCGGTACTCGAGATTCGTCCGCGCCCGGCCGAGGGCAAGTCGCGCCTGGTCTGCGGCCGATCCGCGCTTGGAGTCCGACTCGAGGATCCCGAGGATCTCCTCGGCCCTCGTTAAGTTGAACGTGATTGATCGGGGAAAGAGTCGGTCGATGATGAGGAACTCGGCCGCCCTCTCTTCAGACACCAGCGCCCGAACAGTTCTCAGATACGCCTCGTGCGCCGAGCAGGAGCGCAGGAGCGTGGTCCAGTTGGGGCCGGTCGTTCCTGCGAGGGATCGGGTGGTGAGCAGCCGCGCGATCATGTCGGCGCGCTCGATCGATCGCCCGAGGTCCATGAAGAGCCACGCGTCGTCGCGCGAGGTGGTCGCCGAACTCAGGCCCCACACGACTGCGGCGCGCTCGCGCACCCATGCGAAGTAGTCGTGAGGGCGTCGGCTCCTGGAACGCGACTCCACCTGCTGCCACGTCGTGTTGATCGATTCCCATACCTCCGTCGAGACGACCTCCCTGGCTCGGCGGGCGTTCTCTCTCGCGGATGCGAGGCTCCCCGCAATGGACGAGGTCCGCGAGGGATCCTGCATGAGGTGCGTGAGCACGTGTTCGCGAGTCGTTGCTCCCTCGACCGCGCAGTTCATCACCTTGAGGAGGGAGGCGTTCGCCGTGGGCTCGTCGACCCAGGGATCCTCGAGCAGTACGTTGAAGTGCACGTCGAGCATGCGGGCGGTATCGTCGGCGCGCTCAACGTAGCGCCCGATCCAGAAGAGGGACTCGGCGATCCGGCTCAGCATGGCGTCACCTCTGTACGGCCTTGCTGTTGCTGCGCTTGCTGTTGTCCGTGAGCAGCGTCTTCTGGATGTGCGGACTGGGGAACGGAGTGGACCCCGCTGAGTTCGACACGCTCCTCGGGAACGTCGTGGGGCTCGCGCCCCGCCCGTCGCCTCTCCAGTTCCGCGCCGAGGACCCAGGTGTCCTTCGACCCTCCCCCTTGCGAGGAGTTGACGACGAGCTGACCCCGCTCGAGCGCGACCCGCGTCAGGCCGCCGGGAAGCACCCAGACGTCGTCTCCGCCGTTGATCGCGAAGGGACGGAGGTCGACGTGGCGCGGTTCGAGGCCCTCGGGAGAGAGGGTGGGGACCGTTGAGAGTTGAACGACCGGCTGTGCGATCCAATCGCGGGGATCGGCCAGAATGCGGCGCCGCGCGGCGACGAGTTCCTTCGCGGATGCCGCCGGTCCAATCAGGACTCCCTTTCCTCCCGAGCCATCGACGGGCTTGACGACCAGATCCTTCAGGCGGTCCATGACCTCTTCGCGTGCCGTCGCCTCCTCCAGCCGCCACGTATCGACGTTGGGCAGAATCGGCTCCTCGTCCAGGTAGTACCGCACGAGGTCGGGCATGTAGGTGTAGACGAGCTTGTCGTCGGCCACACCGTTTCCGATCGCGTTGGCGAGGGTCACGTTGCCCAGTCGTGCGGCCGTGACGAGACCAGGGGCGCCGAGCGTCGAGTGTGGGAGGAACTGGACCGGGTCCAGGTACTCGTCGTCGACCCTGCGGTAGATGACGTCGATGCGCTGTCGCCCCGCCGTCGTCCTCATGTAGACGCGTCCGCCCACGACCTCGAGGTCGCGACCCTCAACGAGTTCGACGCCCATGGTTCGGGCGAGCAGTGAGTGCTCGTAGTAGGCGGAGTTGAAGACACCGGGGGTGAGCACGACGATGGTCGGGTCCTCGACGCCTTCGGGGGCTGCCTTGGTGAGGGCGCTCCGGAGCCGCTGCGGATACTCGAGGACGGGGTGGATGCCCATGGTCGCGAAGAGTTCGGAGAACATCTGAGACATGGCGCGGCGGTTGGACAGGACGTAGCTGACCCCCGACGGCACGCGCACGTTGTCCTCGAGCACGCGCCAGATTCCACCCTGGTCACGGACGACATCGATCCCGGAGACGTGCACCCGCACGCCGTTCGCGGGCTCGATGCCTGCGGCCTGCCAGTGGAAGTGATGGGACGACGTGATAAGCCGCCGTGGGACGATGCCGTCGGTCACGCACCGCTGCGAACCGTAGATGTCGTCGAGGAACGCCTCGAGCGCCTTGACGCGTTGGGCCACGCCTGGCCCGATGATGCGCCAGTCCTCGGTACTGACCACTCGCGGCACGATGTCGAGGGGAAAGGGGCGCTCCTCACCCGCGTGGTCGAAGGTGACCCCCTGTGCGAGGTACGTCGACGCCAACGCCTCTGCCCGCGAGTGGAGGTCGTCGGGCGACATCGCCCCAATCTCGCGGTAGACCTTGGTGTACGGGTCGCGGACCTTCCCCTTAACGTCCATGGCCTCGTCCCACGCCTGGCCGGGCGCGTACGATCCCCACGGGGTCGAGGCGCGCGCCGTTGCCATGCACCGAGGGTAACCCGCTCGTGTTTCGAGCGCGAAGCCGGGCTCTCTCCGCGGGATATCCACGGCTCACGCACGGCCCCCGCTCCACGGGGCCGAGGATGCCGCCCGGTAGGCTCGCCCCATGGCCACACAGACCCGTAAGGCCGCCGTTCGAGGGACCACGGCGACGAGCCCCTCATCGGCCGACGGCGAAGCGCCCCGGCCCGAATCAGGTCTCTCGTGGAATCCCCCGACGTGGCTGGCGTGGGCGGCGGTCGGCGCCGCGATCGTGGTGACAACCATCGTCGTGTGGGGCTCCAGCGGGCCCGCGATCTTCAATGACGAGGTAAGCACGCTCGGAATGGCCAAGCTGATTGCGAATCCACACAGCGTGTGGCAGCTCGGGGGCGCCTCCTACTTGCCGGGTTCCGCGATTCTGCTCGCGCCCGTGTGGTGGTTCACCCAGGACCCGGCGACGATCTACCGGGCCGCGATCATCATCCTCGCCATCGTTTCGGTCGCGATCATTTGGCCGGCCACGCGCCTTGCACAGGCCCTGGGGACGTCCCGCAACGCCGGGATGATTCTCGGATCGATTCTCGCCTTGGCCCCCTCTCACGTGATCGCCACGAACTACGTGTGGGGAGAGCAGCTCCTGTC
>CAZTJX010000042.1:0-10802 GCA_964613755.1 uncultured Demequinaceae bacterium
GGAGATTTCGCCCGCGAGGCGATCGCGATCGCGAAGCGTCCGGAAGTAGCGTTCCGCCCACCGGGCGTGGTCTTCGCGGTCGGGGCACTGGTGGCACGGGTGGGCGAGCATCTCTCGCCTCGCGTCCTCAAGTTCGGCCTCTGAGCCTCCGGACCGGACGGGGCCTTTCTTGCGCGAGGAGGGCGGAGGGCCGAACTCGTCCCTCCTCTGGGCGAGCCGCGAGGCGAGTTCCCTGCGGGCCGGGGCCTTTCGAGCGTCGAACTTCTTCGGCACCCGAATCTCCCCCACTTCCTCGAACCCCTGATGCAGATCCGCCGAACCCATACGAAACGTCCTGCCCTCCATCGTCACGACGATCGGCCGGGGCTGCTCGCTGTGATCGGGTCCCACAACGACGACGATTCCCTTGCGCTTGCCCCCGAGGATCCGCAGCACTGCTCCCATGCGCAGGACCCTGAGCGCCTGCGCATTGGCCTCGTGGCGGCTTCGGGTCTCCCGTCGAACGTTCGCCTTCTGCATGCGTGTGATGCGCTCGCGCAGCGTCGCGTATTCCATGAAGTCCCCGCGATCGCACACGGCCCCGTCGCGATAACCCGCGAGGGCGTCGCCGAGTTCCTTGACTCGCCGCGCCTGGGTGACGACGGAGCGGTCCGCCTGGTACTGGGCGAACGACATCTCGAGCACCTCGCGCGCCGGCGCGACCCCCGATCGCGCGACGAGGTTGAGCGTCATGTTGTACGACGGTTGGAAGCTGCTCACCAACGGGTAGGTGCGCTTGGACGCCAAGCGTCCCAGCATCTCGACGTCGAAGCCCGGATGCTCCACGACCACCGCGTGCCCCTCAACGTCGATGCCGCGGCGGCCCGCCCTGCCAGTGAGCTGCGTGTACTCCCCCGCCGTCAGATCCTTGTGACTATCGCCGTCCCACTTCACGAGTTTCTCGAGGACCACGGAGCGTGCGGGCATATTGATGCCGAGAGCGAGCGTCTCCGTGGCAAAGACGACCTGGATGAGTCCGGCAGTAAACAGTTCCTCCACCACCTCCTTGAACAGGGGAATCATTCCCGCATGGTGCGCGGCGATTCCCGCCTCAAGGTGGTCGCGCCAGTGCGAGAACCCCAGCGCACCCAGGTCCTCCCCGCTCATCCCTGAACAGCGGGCCTCGATGACGCCCGCGATCCTGCCGCGCTGCTCCGGTGTCGTGAGGGTGATGCCCGCCGACCTCACCTGATCCACGGCGTCGTCGCAGCCCGCGCGAGAGAAGACAAAGACGATGGCGGGCAGGAGACCGTTCTGATCGAGCACGTCCACCACTGCGAACCTGGGTGGAGCCCTTCTTCCCTTGGGTCGGCTCCCACCACGCGCGGGCCGATAGCTCGCGCGCGTGTGGTGGCCTCGGTGGACATCGTGTCGCTGGCGTCGCGCGAGCGCCTCGAGCTCGGGATTCAGCCGCGGGTTCGGGCCAAGACGGGCCGGGTCGACGCCGGGGGCATAGAGATCGTAGAAACCCTCGCGGAGCATCACATGAGGCCACAGCGGCACGGGCCGGGTCTCGCTCACGATCACGGCGGTATTGCCCCGCACCTCGGTCAGCCAGTCCCCGAATTCCTCGGCGTTCGAGACCGTCGCAGAGAGCGCGACGATGAGGGTCTTCTGATCCAGGTGGATGATGATTTCTTCCCACACGCTCCCGCGGAAGCGATCGGCCAGGTAGTGGACCTCGTCGAGCACGACGACGCCGAGCCGGTCGAGCGTTCGCGATCCCGCGTAGATCATGTTCCTCAGGACCTCCGTCGTCATGACGACGATGTCCGCGTCCCCATTGATCGAGGTATCCCCCGTCAGGAGCCCGACCGCGGCGGGCCCGTGGACCTCCTGGAGTTCGCGGTACTTCTGGTTCGAGAGCGCCTTGATCGGCGTCGTATAGAACGACTTCTCCCCGCGTTCCCTCGCGTCGCGTACGGCGAACTCCCCGACGACGGTCTTCCCGGCACCCGTCGGTGCGGCGACGAGGGTAGAACGGCCGTCCTCAACCGCCTCGCACGCGTCACGCTGGAACGCGTCGAGCGGGAACGGAAGCGTCGCGGCGAAGGCGCGAAGGCGCGGATGCGACGACCTGGATCGCGCCGCGCTGTACCGCTCTGCGGGCGAATCAACCATGCGATGAGGCTACGGGATGCGCGCCCCGAGGATGCGCAGCGCCTTCGGCGCGATCTTGATGTGGAGCGGTTCGGGCCCGACGAGCTCTCCATCCGCGAAGGCGGCGGGAAGCTTCGCTCCATCGCTGTTCTGCGTGATCGACACTTCCTTGACCTGGGTGATGGTGATCCGCGGGTCCTTGACGTGGGAGCCATCCTTGAGCTTCGGGAAGATCTTGAGCACCCCAGCGCGCGAGATGTTCTCGGCGGTGACCAACTCGAGGATCCCGTCGTTCACCTTCGACTCGGGCGAGATCATGAGACCCCCGCCGAAGACCGTGCTGTTCGCGACGGCGACGAGGGTACACGCTCCCTGCCACCGCTTGCCGTCCGCGACGACCTTGACGCCGTAGGGACGGAAGCGCGGAACCTCGCGGAGCGTGGCGAATTTGTACTTGATGGGGCCACGCGGCCACGTGATGTTCGAGGCATACGAGGCGACGGCCGCGTCGAGTCCCGCGGAAAGGACGCACGTGAAGTACCGGGGATCGCCCGGCTCCCCCACCCCGTAGCCGGTGATCTTGCCCAGATCCACGGCCGTCACCTCGCCGTGGAGTCCCTCGTAGATGCGGTCGGCCGCTGCCTCAATGTCCAGGAGGGGCAGTCCGTAGCTGAATGCGGCGTCGTTTCCCGAGCCCGCCGCGATAATTCCGAGGGGCAAGTCCTTGCGCTCGGCGCAGATCTGCGCGCCGAGGTGGACCATTCCGTCGCCGCCCACGACGACAAGTGCGTCCAGGTGCCTGCGCGCCTTCATGGCACCCTCGAAGGCGCTCGACCACGAACCGTGGCTGAGATCGCGGATCTTGAAGCCGCGCGCGGCAAGGGCGGCGAGAGCCTCTCTGCCCCACCGGAGCCCCCGTCCGCTCCCCGACGTGGGATTGGTGATCACTCCGATGGAATGGCTCATGCCTCCGCCTCTCGTCGCCCGCGTCGACGAAGGGCGCCGATGCCTATGGCGCCAAAGTACAGGGCCGTCATCGGCACCGCCAACACCAACATCGACAAAGCGCCGGACGTCGGGGTGGCGATTGCCGCAAAGAGGAAGATCGCGGGCACGACCCAGCGCCACCCCCGGAGCCACGCCCCCGTCGACACGATGCCGAGCCAACTCAACGCGACCACGATGACGGGGAACACGAACCCGACCCCGAAGGCGACGAGCATGTGCATCGCGAACGCCAAATACTGCTCCGCATCGACGATGTTCGTCGCGTGATCGGGTACGAAGGTCGTGAGAAGCTCCACTCCGCGTGGCAAGAGCCGAAAGCCCACGACGACTCCCAGCGCGAAAAGCGGAATCGCGGAGCCGAGGAAGGCGAGTCCGTAGAGCCTCGCCCGCCCCTCGAGACGTGGCGCGAAGTAGGCCCATACCTGGTAGAGCCACCACGGGGAGGAGACCAGAACTCCCAGGAAGACGGCCACCTGGAGTCTGAGGTCGAGCCCGGTTGCGACGCCCGCGAAGTTGACAGACACGGCAGTGTCGCGCGTGGCCGCGACATCGAGGAGGGGTTGCTGAAGTCGCTCGTAGGCGGGATCGAAGAAGAACCATCCCCCGATCGAGCCGAGAAGAATCCCTGCCGCGGAGTGGAGGACCCGTCTGCGTCCCTCGACCAAACGGTCACGTCGTGGCACGCTCCGCCGGGGATTGCGCCGCGCCACGCGACCCTCCTCTCACTCGTGCCCCGAGCCTACCTGGCGGCCTTCACCCCGTAGCGAGAATCGCCTCCGCCGTCTCCCGAAGTCGTTGACGGAGGCTCGCTGGTTCGACGGAGATCAGATCGGGTGCGACCGCAAGCAGGCGTGCGACGACGACATCGGGGCTCGCGACACCGAAGGTCGCCACGACGTCGTCACCCTCGGGTGCGAGGCGGACGCCTGGCAAATCCTCGAACGCCCATCTGCCAGCCCTCCCGACGCGCACCGTCGCCGAGTACACGGGTTCCAGGGTGAATCCACTCGCGGCCCGTGGAGTCGCGTGCATCTCGGAATTCGTCTCGTCGGCACTCTCGATGCGTTCGAGGCGAAGCGTTCGATAATCACCCGCTCTCCGGCAGAAGCATTCGACGTATCCGACCCCGTCAACGGCGACCAGCCGATGCGGCTCGATCACGCGCTCCGTGCGTCGATCTTGCGCGTCTACATACGTCACCGCGACGGCGAAGCCCCGTTCGATTCCCGACCTGAGCGCCTCGACCACGCCCGGATCGACAGGGACGGCCGGAATGACCGTCACCGGATTCGCGTCCGCCACAGCCGCGCTGAGGGCCTCCAGGGCCCCCGTGGCGGCTTCGGGGGCCGCCCCTGACGCCATCATGGCGGCCAATGCCCCCATGAGCGCCACCGCCTCGGCTGGAGCAAGCCGCACCTGACGGACTCCCTGAGAGTTGATGAGGCGTGCTATCCCGTCGTCGTAGGCGAATCCGTCGAAATCCAACAGGTCGGTCATACCGTAGCCGGGCAGACCCGAACACCAGAGGGTGTCGATATCGCGCCGAATGGTCTCGACGGATACGCCGAAATGGCGGGCGAGATCCTCGAAGGTCGCCTCTCCCTGCTCCTCGAGATGAGTGACGATTCCCAGCAGCCGCGTCAACCTCGGCACCGCGCGCTCAGCCATCGGCGCTCGCCCCCTCCCCTGTTGCCACGGCGAGCGCCGCCTCGGCGTGGCCGCGAATCGCGGCAGCGAGTTCCTTCGGGGCCAGGACCTTCGCGGCTCCTGCGAGGGCAAGGATTTCGTCGCGGAGCGCCTCCGTATCGCCGAAGGGAACGTCGAAGAGGTCCCACTCTCCCGCCGTCTTCACGAACGATGCTCGCCGGCGGAGGGCGTGACCAGACTCGGCGCGCAGCCCGACGCGCGCAGTCAGGGTCGGCACCTCGCTCTCGAGGGCGAGTCCCGTCACGTCATCAGGGGCCGAGAACGCACCCCGATCCCCTATCGGCTTGATCGCCCCCTCGATGCGGCTCAGTCGGTACGTTCGCGCCTCGCCTCGATCCCGATCATGGCCCACAAGGTACAGGCGCCCGCCGCGCACGACGAGGCGCCACGGCTCAACCGTCCGAAGCCCGCGCCCGGAGGCGGCGGACGTATACAGGAACTCCACCGCCTGGCCGTCGGCGATTGCCTGCACGAGGGCCGGCGCGGCGTCCGAACCCTCCGTCGAGCGGGCGGCGAGATGTAGGGACACCTCCTCCTCGCGAGGCAGCGACGAGGAGACCTTCACGTACGCGCGCCGCGCGTCCGTTCCCAGCGCCGCGCTCTGCCAGTACTCGGCCGCGACGGCGAGGATCGCTCGCTCAACGGGTGTCATGTCGAGGGGCGGCATCGAGGCGTCTCCCGCGTCGATAATGTAGCCGATGTCGTCACCGTGGGTTGCGTCGACGACCGTACGAAGCGGGACGCCTATGCGGCGGAGATCCTCCTTGTCGCGCTCGAACATCCGCTCGAACGCCGCGGTGCGCCTGCGCGCCTGATCCGCCGTGTCGCCACCACGTTCGGACTCGTACCCCGCGACGGTGGCCCGAATCTCCGCTCTCGTCATCCTTCCGCGAGCGTGGCTCAGGGCGATGATGAGGTTGAGGAGCCGCTCCGCGGCGTCCGACTCCGGCATCACACCCTGCAGGCGAGGAGCTCGGTCACGATGATGGCGCGTGCACCGGCGGCGTACAGGTGGTCCATGACGTGGTTCATCTCCCCACGCGGAACGAGCACGCGAACGGCAGACCAGTCCGATTCGTGGAGCGCCGTCACCGTGGGGGCCTCGTAACCGGGCGTGATCGCAATCGCTGCTTCGAGCTTGTCCGCGGGTACGTCGTAGTCGACCAGGACGTACTGCCTCGCCATGAGCACACCGCGAAGGCGCCCCGTGAGCGTGGCGATATCGTCCTCCGCCGTATCGGGGCGTCGGATGAGTACTGCCTCGGACTTGAGAATGGGGTCACCGAAAATCTCGAGTCCCGCCGCGCGAAGTGTGCCACCTGTCGAGACGACGTCGGCAACGACGTCGGCGACTCCGAGACGCACGGAGGACTCAACGGCCCCGTCGAGACGCACGACGTCGGCCTCGATCCCGAACGACGCGAGGTGGTTACGAACAAGGTGCGGATACGAGGTCGCGACCCGCTTCCCTGCCACCTGTTCGATTGTGGTAATCGTGTCGGGCGCTGCCGCGTATCGGAACGTCGAGCCGCCGAAACCCAACTCAAGGTGCTCGACGGCGTCCGCTCCGGAGTCCAAGAGAAGGTCGCGGCCGGTGATACCCGCATCGACGGTGCCCAGACCCACGTACACCGCGACGTCCCTGGGTCGGAGGTAGAAGAACTCCACCTCGTTGCGCTGATCGATCAGGATGAGGTCGCGCCCATCGCGGCGCTGTCGGTAGCCGGCCTCGGTCAGCAGTGCGATCGCAGGGTCGGACAGTGATCCCTTGTTGGGTACCGCGATTCTCAGCACGTCATTCCTCACAGATAGCGCTCGACGTCTTCGAGCGAGATTCCCTTGGCGATCATCATGACCTGAACGTGATACAGCAGTTGGGAGAGTTCCTCCGCCGCGTCCGCGTCCGACTGAAACTCGGCCGCCATCCACGCCTCGGCGGCCTCCTCGACCAGCTTCTTCCCGATGGCGTGTACGCCAGCATCAAGGAGCTCTACGGTGCGCGAACCCTCGGGTCGCTCGTCGGCGCGTCGGGCCAACTCCCTGTACAAGTCGTCGAAACTCTTCACGGCGACCAGCCTACGGGAGACGAGTCCCATCTCGCGGCGACGAGGAGAGGTTCTCGAGAATCCGCGCGGTCGCGATCGCCGCTGAGGCCGCCTCTTCCCCCTTGCTTTCCCGTGAGTTCGGCAATCCCGCCCGTTCCATCGCTTGGGCCTCGTCGTCGCACGTCAGGATCCCGAATCCGACGGCGACGCGATTCGCCCGCGCGACATCGGTCAGCCCGCGTGTAACCGCGTCGCATACGTACTCGAAGTGTGGGGTGTCTCCTCTGATGACGACGCCGAGCCCGACGATGGCGGCGGCGCCGCGCCGGGCGAGAGCCTCGGCGATCACGGGAATCTCGAAACACCCGGGTACGCGCGTCACGCGAAAGTCCGCACCCGCGGCCTCGCATGCGCGCGTCGCTCCCGCGATCAGGCCGTCCATCACCTCGTCGTGCCACGACGCGGCGACAATCTCGACCATCATGCCCGCGCCGTCTGCCGCGCGGTCCGGCGCCCCCGCTCCGCTCACTCGTCGACTCCTTGGAGGTGGCCCATGCGCTCCACCTTAGTGTTGCGGTAGCGCTCGTTATGAGGGTTGCCTCCGACGTGATGCGGGACGCGTTCGACGACCTCGATTCCGCTCGCGCGTAATCCCTCCACCTTGGCGGGGTTGTTCGTGAGGAGCCGAATCGACGTCAGGCCAAGATCATGCAGGACGGCCGCGGCACCGCCATACTCGCGTCGGTCGATCGGAAGGCCGAGATCGGAGTTCGCGTCGACGGTATCGCGGCCCTGATCCTGAAGGGCGTAGGCCTGAATCTTGCGAAGGATGCCGATTCCCCGGCCCTCGTGGCCCGTCAGGTACACGACGGCTCCGCCCTCGCGGACGATGGCCTCGATCGCGGCATCGAGCTGCGGACCGCAGTCGCACCGGAGCGAGTCGAACGCGTCGCCCGTGAGGCACTCGGAGTGGACCCGGACGATGGGGATCACGCCGTCGCGCAGTGGGGAGACGAGCGCGACGTGCTCCGCGCCCGTCCGCTCGTCCTGGTAGCCGCGTACGACGACGTCGCCGTGCTTGGTCGGCAGGAGTGCCTCGCCGCTGAAGGTGACGCGGTGCGGCTGCACGTACGTGGCCGCGGGAAGGTCCCCGTGGTGGCGGCGGTACCTGATGATGTCGGCGATGGTCAAGAGAGTCAGCCCTTCCTGGTCTGCGAGTGAACTCGCATCGGCCAGGCGCATCATGGATCCATCGTCGTTGACCAGTTCCGCCAGAGCCCCGACGGGTTCGAGGCCCGCGAGGCGGCAAAGGTCGACGCAGGCTTCCGTGTGGCCAGGCCGGTGCAAGACACCACCTGGAACAGCGCGCAACGGCAGAACATGCCCGGGGCGGATCACATCCTCGGCGGTCGCGTCGGGATTGGCCAGAGCCTTGAGGGTGCGGTGCCTGTCTCCTGCCGAGATTCCCGTCGTGACGCCGGAGGCGGCATCGACCGAGACCGTATAGGCCGTCCGGCGTGGATCCTGGCTGGCGGGCACCATGAGCGGTAGCGCGAGCGTATCGGCGCGCTCCGCTGGCATGGGGGCGCAGAGGTATCCGCTCGAGTGCCGGATCGCCCAGGCAACCCACTCGGTCGTTGTCGTCTGGGCGGAGAGAATGAAGTCGGCCTCATTCTCGCGATCGCGGGAATCGGAGACCAACACGGGCTTGCCACGTCGGAGGTCGTCGAGTGCCGCGTCTACGAGCGCGAGCGACTCCTTCAGAACGCTCTCTTTGCTCACTCAGCGCCGCCGACGAATCGCTCGACGTACTTTGCGAGCACGTCAACCTCGACGTTCACTCGGTCCCCGATTTCCCGTTCACCCAGGATCGTGTCTTGCAGGGTCGTGGGGATGAGAGACACGATCACATCCTGTCCGTCCATTCCTGCAACGGTCAGGGACACGCCGTCGAGACAGATAGAGCCCTTGAGCACCACGTAGCGCTGCACCTCCTCGGGAACGGAAAAGGTGAGATCGTCCCACTCCGGTGCGCTGTCGCGACGGACAAGCGTGGCGACGCCGTCCACGTGACCCTGGACGATGTGACCGCCCATGCGACCGTCGGCCCGGAGGGCCCGTTCAAGATTGACGCGTTGACCGGCAGCGGCCTCCCCCAGGGTCGTCGTCTCTCGCGTGATACGCATGACGTCCGCGACCCAGGAGTCCTCGGCGCGTCGCGCAACCGTTAGGCACACCCCGTTGACGGCGACGGACTCCCCGTGCTGGAGGTCCTCGCCGAAGCCCGGCGAGGCGATGGTGATCTTCGCCTGTGCCCCGGACTCGTCCACGGACGTGATCGTCCCCATGGCTTGCACGATTCCAGTGAACATAGGCCTATCCTTTCCGCTGCAATCGTCCCGTCACCAGGGTATCGGGACCGAGAGAGACGGTTCGCACGTCCGCCAATCGCAACGCCTCCCCGATCGTGCGGATTCCCAGTCCCGAGACGACGCCTCGCCCCGCGCCCAGAAGTACAGGAGCCAGGTAGGCGTGGACCTCGTCCACGAGTCCCGAGCGTAGGAAGGCGGAGCTCACGGTCGCTCCTCCCTCGACGATGACGGTCCGTACCTCGCGCGCGTGCAATTCCTCCAGTACCACCCTCGGATCGTGGGTCCAGCACTGCATCGCATTGTCGTCGCGCCAAATCCGCTTTCCGGAGGTGTTGCGATTGCCGACCACCACACGGAGAGGCTGATGCCCCTGCTCGACGCCACCGGGCCTCGCGGACAGTTCGGGGTCGTCGGTCATCACCGTGCCAGCGCCCACGATGATCGCATCCACCCTTCCCCGCTCGGCGTGGGCATGATCCCTCGCCTCGTCTCCGGTGATCCAGAAGCTCGTGCCGTCTGCGGCGGCGGTGCGTCCGTCGAGCGTGCACGCGAACTTGAGGATGACGTACGGTCGCCCCTCCGTCACTGCGTGTAGGAATCGCGCAGTAATCTCCTCCGCGGCCGCCGTCGGCTCGTGAACCGCCTCGACGCCCTTTTCCCTGAGTACGTCGGCTCCCCCGCCCGATGCCGGCCCGGGATCGGTCACGGCGAAAACGACGCGCGCCACGCCGGCCTCGACCAAGGCGTCGGTGCACGGATCCGTCCGCCCAACGTGGCGGCACGGTTCGAGGGTGACATAGGCGCACGCACCCTCGGTGGAGTGCCCGCGCCCGGCCGCGTCAGCGATCGCCTCAACCTCTGCATGAGGGGTTCCTGCGCCTCGATGGAAGCCCTCGCCGATCACCGCCCCGTCGGAGGCCACGAGAACGCATCCGACGCGGGGATTCGGCCCGTATTCGGGTCCAGCAAGCGCGATCTCGACGGCGCGAGCCATGGCGCCCTCTGGCGTCACCGTCGGGCCGTCGGACGGCGCGGCCGCGCTAGCCGTGGTGACCCCTCGACGTCAGCGCCCTCAGAGCGGCGATCTCGGCCCCACGGTTCTCTGCGCCGTAGACGGCAGAGCCGACGACGAGCATGTCCGCTCCGGCATCGACGACGCGCTCGATCGTGTCCCGGACGACGCCGCCGTCCGCCTGGATCCATACCTCGGATCCGGTAGCAGTCGCGGCCGCGCGGAGCGCCTGGAACTTCGAGAGCGTGGATTCGATCAGGGTCTGGCCGCCGAAACCCGGTTCCACCGTCATGATGAGAATCATGTCGAATTCCGGCAGGAACTCGAAGAGCGGCTCGACCGGGGTTCCCGGCCTGATGGCGATCCCTGCTCTCACGCCGAGCTTCCGCAGGTCGCGCGCGATGCGAACGGGGGCGGAGGCCGCCTCCATATGGAAGGTCACGGAACTGGCGCCCGCCTCGGCGTAGCGCGGGGCCCACATGTCCGGGTCATCGATCATGAGGTGGGCGTCGACGGGTA
>CAZTJX010000043.1:0-5625 GCA_964613755.1 uncultured Demequinaceae bacterium
CGCGGAATTGCAGCGCTACACGTTCGTCGGATCGGTAAGTGTCCGCTTCTTCCTTGACGAGTCCCTCGCGACCGGGCGCTTCACGGTCACGTCGCGATCTTCACGCAGCCCCGCGACCGAGGCGTCGAACTCGTCGTTGAACACTCGCCGTCCGCTCATCGACGTGGATGGCAGGCGTTTTCACCTCACGGGGGAGAGCACGACCATCGGACGCGGCACCGAAGCCGATATCCTCATCGAGGACACGGGAATCAGCAGGGTGCACGCCCGGTTCGACGTCACGGAGTTCGGCACCATCCTGACCGACCTCGGCTCGACCAACGGGACGTTCGTTGAGGATCAACGCATCAAGGAAGTGACCTTGATCGACGGAAACGCCGTAACGATTGGTCGAACAACCATCATGTACTGGGATGCCCTCCCCGCTACGGGGGATGAGTGACGTGAGCCAGCTCTCGCTGACGCTTCTACGCCTCGGCTTCCTTGCGCTCCTCTGGGGCCTCGTTCTGACGGCCATCGCTGTGCTACGCGCCGACATCTACGGGACACGCGTTTTTGCCCGCGGTCGAGGCCGAACCGATGCTCGCGTAACACGCGCGAGGTCTTCGGCCGCCACCGCTCCGGCGCGCGCCTCCACCGGCGTGAAGCCGGAACCCCGTGCGTCGGACGAGAACAAGCCGCGACTCGCCGTTGTCGCGGGACCGCTGAAGGGCACCTCCATTCCTCTGGGGGAGTCGACCGTAACGATCGGTCGATCGCCACGCGCCACGCTCGTGATTGAGGATGACTACTGCTCCTCCCGCCACGCTCGCGTCTTTCTCGACGGTGACACCTGGATGGTCGAGGATCTGAGCTCCACGAACGGAACCTTCCTCGATGACGCCAAGTTGACCGAGCCCGAGGCCTTTCTCCCCGGTTCGCGCCTGACCATGGGTGCCACCTCGCTCGAGATGAGGGCCTGACATGTTCCTCGGGCTCGATTTCGCCGCGCGCTCCGACGTCGGCCTCGTGCGCAGTAACAACCAGGATTCCGCCTTCGCGGGCCCGAACCTTCTCGTTGTCGCCGATGGCATGGGTGGGGCGGCGGGTGGCGACATCGCCTCGTCCATCGCCGTGGGCACGCTGGCTGGGCTCGACGGCGAGGAGCTTGGTCAGGAGGAGGCACTCGAGGCTCTCAAGGACGCGATCGCTCAGGCACACTCCCAGATCGTCGAACGGGCGCACAACGACCCAGAATTGAGCGGGCTTGGCACCACGGTGACCGCGATCCTTCGCACGGGGCACACCCTGGCGATGGCGCACATTGGCGATTCGCGGGCATACCTGTTTCGGGATGGGGTCCTTGACCAGATCACGACCGATCACTCGTTTGTCCAGCATCTGGTCGACACGGGCCGACTCAGTGTCGCCGATGCCGAGACTCACCCGAAGCGCTCCATGCTTCTTCGCGTCCTCGGGGACGTCGACGCCGAGGTTCCCGTGGACATCTCTGCTCGCGAGACCAAGCCGGGCGATCGTTGGCTCCTGTGCACGGACGGACTCAGTTCCGTCGTCGCGAAAGCCACACTCGTCACGACGATGGAGTCGATGGACACACCAGCCGAGTGTGCCGATCGGCTCGTCGGACTCGCCCTCGCGGGTGGGGCTCCCGACAACGTCACCTGCATCGTCGCGGATGTCGTCGATCTTGATCGCTCGTCTGCGAAGAAGCGTCCTCGGGACGTTACGCAGATCGTCGGGTCGGCCGCGGCAGCGCAGAGCGACGCCGCCGGAGCTCGGGAACAGGCGAGCGACTCACCCGCGGCACGGGCTGCGGCGCTATCGGACAACGTCGAGGACGAGGCACCGCGTCGAAGAATCGTACAAGTGTGGGAGCGGCTTCGTCCGTGGGCCCTCCCTCTCGTCGGACTCCTCATCCTCTTCGCTGGTGCCTTTGGCGCCTACACGTGGACGCAAACCCAGTACTACGTCGCCGACCTCGACGGCGATGTGAGCATCTTCCGCGGGATTCCGCAGAGCGTCGGACCGTTCGCCCTGTCAACCCTTGTCGCCGATACCGGTATTCGCCTCAGTGACCTCCAACCCTTCGAGCAAGATCGGATTCGTTCGGCAATCCAGGCGGAATCCCTCTCCGACGCATGGAATGTTGTCGACGGTCTCGAGGGCTCCGACTAGTGGCGACTGTCGCCGACGTCCGGATTCGGAGCAGTCGCCGCGCCGAGGCCTTCCTCCTTGTCCTGGCGATCACCATTGCGGTGGGGGCCTATATGCTCGTGGGCTTGGGAACGACGGGGGGGCTCCCGGCGAACGTGTGGCTTTACGGGATCGGTACGACGTCCCTAGCTCTCGCGGGGCACGCCGCCCTTCGGACGTGGGCGCGCGCGGCAGACCCGGTGCTCTTTCCGGCGGCGCTCGCCCTCAATGGCGTAGGGCTCGCCATGATCTACCGCCTGGACATTGAGAGCGCGGACACCGACACCGCGTCCCACTTCGCCACGCGGCAACTCGCCTGGAGCGTCATCGGAGTCGCGCTTGCGGTTCTCGTGATCGTCGCTCTCCGGGATCATCGAATCCTTCGACGGTTTACCTACACGTTCATGGTCGCCGGTCTCGCCTTTCTGCTGCTTCCCCTCGTCCCTGGCCTCGGCCTCGAGCGCCGTGGCGCGCGCCTGTGGATTGAGCTCCTTGGACTCTCGTTTCAACCTGCGGAAATCGCCAAGATCCTGCTCGCGATCTTCTTCGCCGGGTATCTCGTCACCCACCGTGACAGCCTCGCCCTCGCCGGGCCGAAGGTGCTGGGGATTCGCCTTCCGCGTATCCGCGATCTGGGGCCGATCGTGCTCGCGTGGATCGCCTCGATCGCGGTCCTGGTGTACGAGAAGGACCTCGGGACCTCGATGCTGTTCTTCGGACTCTTCGTCGCGATGCTCTACATCGCGACCGAGAGACTCAGTTGGGTGTTCCTCGGTGTGGGGCTCTTCGGTCTGGGTTCCGTGGTCGCCGGGGCCATCTTTCCGCACGTGGCCGGGCGCTACGACGTGTGGCTCCATGCACTCGATCAGGCCGTCTATGACAAGAGCCCAGGGGGTTCCGAGCAACTGGTGCGGGGACTCTTCGGGCTGGCGAGCGGTGGGCTGTTCGGGACCGGACTTGGTGAGGGTCTCCCTGGGCAGGTTCCCTTCGCGGAATCCGACTTCATCGTCTCCTCCCTGGGGGAGGAACTTGGACTGACGGGCCTCATGGCCCTCCTCGCTCTCTACCTCATCGTCGTCGAGCGCGCGTTCCGTACCGCGATCGGCATGCGAGACGGCTTCGGTAAACTCCTCGCCGCGGGTCTGGGCTTTACGATCGCCCTCCAGCTCTTCGTCGTGGTGGGCGGCGTCACCCGCCTGATCCCGCTGACGGGTCTCACCACTCCGTTCCTCGCCTATGGGGGAAGCTCTCTGCTCGCCAACTGGATCGTCATCGGTCTACTCCTGCGCATGTCACATGACTCGAGGCGGGAGGAGTCCACGCCGTGAACTCCACCATTCGTCGGCTCAGTGTGGTCGTCCTGGTCATGTTCCTCGCGCTCATGGCATCCGCGACGTGGATCCAGGTCTTCGAGGCCGGTTCGCTGAACGCCGATTCGCGCAACCGCAGAACCCTGTACCGCGAGTACGGGACCTTCCGTGGACCCATCGTGGTCGACGGCCAAGCGATTGCCTCGTCGTCTCCGGTCAACGATCCCTTCGGGTACCAGCGCACGTACGCGGAAGGCTGGCTCTACGCCCCCGTCACCGGTTTCTACTCCGTCGTGTACGGCCGCACGGGGATCGAGCAGGCGGAGAACGCGCTCCTCAACGGAACGGACGACTCGCTCTTCTGGACCCGCTTGGGAGATCTCCTCGCGGGCAAGGAACAGACGGGAGCTACCGTCGAACTGACGCTTCGGTCGGAGCTGCAACGTGTCGCGTCGGACGCGCTCGGCGCGCAGCGCGGCGCGGTCGTCGCGCTCGATCCGAGGACCGGAGAGATCCTCACGATGGTGACGAGCCCCAGTTACGATCCGAACCGCCTTGCCGGCCACACCACGGCCGACGTCGTCGAGACCTACCAGGGCCTCGACGCCGACCCCGCGCGCCCGCTGATCAATCGCGCGATCGCTGGAGACACCTACGCGCCGGGCTCTCTGTTTAAGCTCATTACGACCGCGACCGCCCTTGAAAACGGCTACACCCCCGAGACCCTCGTCTACGCACCGCGCGAGCTCGCCCTTCCGTTCACCGAGACGACGATCGAGAACTTCGGCGGGGAGGCATGCGGACCCGACGAGACGCCGACGCTCACCTACGCCCTTCAGCATTCGTGCAACACGACGTTTGCCGACCTCGCCATGACCCTCGGCTGGGAACAGATCCAGCACAAGGCGAGCGAATTCGGGTGGGGCGACTCGATCTCGATTCCCCTGTCCGTGACCCCTTCGCGTCTTCCCGACAATCCCGATGCCGCGCACACCGCGATGTCCGGAATTGGGCAGTACGACGTCCGGGCGACACCGCTTCAGATGGCCATGGTCGGCTCCGCGATCGCGAACGACGGCGTCCTCATGCGCCCGTACCTCGTCGCCAACTCGCGCGACTCGAACTTGCAGATCCTCTCCATCGCTCGGCCGGAGGTCTACGCCACGCCGATCGACGCAGAGACTGCGGGCCAACTGCGCGACATGATGGTGGCCGTCGTCGAGGATGGCACGGGAACGGCGGCCCGCATCTCTGGCACTTCCGTCGCGGGCAAGACGGGAACCGCCGAGTCGGGGAGCGACGCCGCGCCGCATGCGTGGTTCCTTGGATTCGCTCCGGCGGACAATCCCGCCGTGGTCGTCATCGTCATCGTCGAAAACGGCGGAAACGCGGGCGACGAGGCAACGGGCGGCACGGTAGCCGCTCCGATCGCCCGAGCAGTGATCCAGAAGGCGCTGGAACTTGACCAAGAACGCAGGGATCGGGGGCTCGAGTGATCGAAGAGGGCGTGTTGCTAGGAGGCCGCTACCGGCTCGGGAGAGTCCTTGCCGTCGGGGGCATGGGCGAAGTCTGGCGCGGAATTGACGAAGAACTGAAGACCCACGTCGCGATCAAGGTCCTCAAGGACGAGGCGACCTCCAACGCGGTCTTTCTCAAGCGATTCGAAATCGAGGCGAGAAACGCCGCTGGGCTCGGGCACCGGAACATCGCCCAGGTCCTCGACTACGGCACGTTTGAGGGCAGTGCGTTCATGGTGATGGAGCTCGTTGAGGGCGAGTCGCTCGCCTCGATCCTCGAGCGCGAGAAGATCCTGGAGGCCCGAAGGCTGGTTCACATGCTTGTCGACACGTGTCACGGATTGCAGGCCGCGCACGATGCGGGCGTCATTCACCGAGACATCAAGCCGGGCAATCTTCTGGTTCAGTCGGACGGGGTCGTCAAGATTACGGACTTCGGTGTGAGCCGAGGGCTGGACCAGACCACGCTCACGCAGACGGGCATGGTCATGGGGACGGCCCAGTATCTTGCGCCGGAGCTCGCGCTTGGCAAGCCCGCCACCGCACGCTCGGATCTGTACGCGCTGGGGATCATCGCCTACGAGGCGCTCGTCGGCAAGCGGCCC
>CAZTJX010000043.1:5635-10793 GCA_964613755.1 uncultured Demequinaceae bacterium
TCGCCATCGCGCAGGTCAATGACCCCGTGCCTCCGCTTCCCGACACCATTCCCCCCTCGCTCACCGCCGTGATTCTCGACCTGCTCGAGAAGAACCCCAAGCGTCGACCGGACTCCGCTCGTAGCTTGGCGCACTCACTCGGCGCCCTTCGGCTTCCCACAGAGGCGGAACAGCGATACCGCACGCGTCCCGTTCCTGAGTCCATCCGACCACGCCACCGGGGCGGCGCACCCGCCCGGGCGATGCCCCCGTCGATCGCTCCACGCAATCCCCTCCCCAGACCGGACGCCCCGAAGGGCGGCTGACACACGGGGTTGATGCGACAATAGGCGCGAACGAGACCACCATCCCAGAGACACCGAACCGAGGGTCAAGGATTCGAACATGAACGAGGCTTCGAAGATGCTCGCCAACCGGTACCAGGTCGGCGAACTCATCGGACGCGGCGGGATGGCCGAAGTCCACATCGGGTACGACACGCGGCTCGGTCGCACGGTCGCCATTAAGGTCCTACGCCCCGACCTCGCGCGCGACCCATCGTTCCAGACCCGATTCCGCCGCGAGGCACAGGCCGCAGCTGGCCTCAACCATCCCGCGATCGTCGCCGTCTACGACACCGGCGAGGAGCCGATCATCGCGGCGAACGGTGAGCGCCAGATCCTCCCCTTCATCGTCATGGAGTACGTCGAGGGTCACACAGTCCGTGACATCCTTAAAGAGGGCGCCGCCGCCCCTATCGACGAGGCGATCGAGATTGTCGCCGGGGTCCTCACGGGTCTTGAGTATGCACATGCGGCCGGACTCGTCCACCGCGATATCAAGCCCGCCAATATCATGCTCACGCCCACCGGTGCCGTGAAGGTCATGGACTTCGGCATCGCCCGAGTACTCGCCGACGTCGGCCAGACCATGACCCAGACCCAGGCGGTCATTGGGACCGCCCAGTACCTCTCTCCCGAACAGGCGCGAGGAGAGAACGTCGACGCGCGCTCGGATCTGTATTCCACGGGCTGCGTCCTCTTTGAGCTTCTCTGTGGGCGCCCGCCCTTCATTGGCGACTCCCCTGTCTCTGTGGCGTACCAGCATGTGAGGGAGCCCGCGCCCTCGCCATCGTCGTTTGCCCCCGATGTCCCGCCCGCGCTCGACCAGATCGTCCAGCGCGCCCTCGCGAAGGATCGCGACCAGCGCTACACATCGGCTCAGGAGTTCCTCGCCGACCTTGCCGCCGTGACGCAGGGACGGCCGCTCGACATCGCGACGGGTCAGTACCCCGTCGGTTCGGCAAGCCACGGTTCGGGCGCGACGGCGGTACTCGCCGCGTCGACCGGCGAAACTGGCTCGACCAAGGTCTTGCCGGGAGACGGCGACCTCCCGGGCGATCCCGACGAGGAGTTGGTCGAGGTCCAAGGCGGACGGGCACGCCAGATTCGCAACGCCCTCATACTCGTCGGTTCGCTCCTGGTCGCGGGACTCATCATCTTTGGTCTGCTGAACCTGACCAAACCCAAGGACGTGGAGGCCAGCGGTACCATCGAGGTTCCGAACGTCGTTGAAATGGGGCAGGCAACCGCTCTCAGCCTTCTCGAAGAGTACGAGCTTGTCGGCGAACCTCAATTCGAGGCGTCGACTGACGTCCCCGAGGGACTGGTCATCCGCTCCGATCCGCCGGTGAACACCGTCGTCGACAAGGGAAGCACCGTCATCATCTATGTCTCTGCCGGTCCGAATCAGGCGACGGTTCCCAAAGTCAACGGGCTCATGCAGGAGGACGCGACCGCGGCAATCAAACGCGCGGGCCTCGTCGTCGGCGAAATCATCCAGGACAATTCCGATCCCACCATCCCCGTGGGGCGTGCAACCAAGACGGATCCGCCGGAGGGCGATGTCGTTGCGCCTGACACCCCCATCAAGCTCTATGTCTCGAGCGGCAAAGTCCAGTTGCCGGATGTGACGAACAAGTCCATTGAGAAGGCGACCGAGATCCTCACGGCGCTTGGCCTCCCGATCGAACCCATCGAGCAGCAGACGGATGCCAAGCCACCGGGTACCGTGCTGTCCCAGGATCCCCAACCCGGGCTGATCCCACAGGGCACCGGTGTCAACCTCGTCGTCGCCATAGAGGTGGTCTATCACTCCGTCCCCGAACTCGTGGGGAAGGACGAGAGCACAGCCACTGCTGCCCTCAACGCGCTCAACTTCGTTCCCAGTGTGACGCGGCAGAACTCTGAGACCGTTGCCGAGGGGATGGTCATCTCTCAGGATCCCGCGAAGGACACCCAACTTGCCGAGGGGAAGAAGGTCAACTTCGTCGTGTCACTCGGCCCCGCGGTAAGCCCCACACCCACGGCAACGGCATAGGCGGCTAGCGTCGCACGAGCGGGCTCAGGCCCGCCGATCGCGACTCGGGTCCTGGAAGTCCGCAGAGGGCGAGCCAGTTCGCGAGGAGTCGGTGCCCACCCTGGGTCAGGACGGACTCGGGGTGGAACTGCACCCCGTGGAGCGGAAGAGCGCGGTGACTCAGCCCCATGACGAGGCCGGACTCCGTATGGGCCGTCACCTCGAGCTCGTCGGGGACCGTCTGCGGCTCAACGGCGAGCGAGTGGTACCGCGTCGCCGTGAAGGGACTGGGCAATCCGTCAAGCAGGGGAACACTCCCGTCGTGGATGACCTCGCTGGTCTTGCCATGCATGAGTTCGGGTGCATGCGAAACCGTCGCCCCGAAGACCTCGGCGAGAGCCTGGTGCCCGAGGCACACTCCGAGCATGGGAGTCTCGGCCTGTGCGCAGGCGCGGATGACATCGCTGGAGATCCCCGCATCGGCGGGCGCGCCCGGACCCGGCGACACCAGCACGCCGTCGAAGGTGGCAAACCCATCGAGCGCGGACGCGACATCATTGCGGATGACTGTCGTTTCCGCGCCCATCTGTCGCAGGTATCCGACGATGGTGTAGACGAACGAGTCGTAGTTGTCGATGACAAGGATGCGGGTCATGGACCTAGCCTCCCACGGTGTTCTGGCCGAACGGTAGGAGCGGCTCAGCCCACGGGAACACCCACTCGAACAGCACGATGAGCACCGCCGGAACCAGCGCCGCCAGCATCGCGATCTTGGCCCACCTCTCGCCAGGAAGGTGCCTCCATAGCCAGCGGTACATCACACGATCCCGCTCGGAGTGACGCGTGGCGAAGTCGTCGGTGCCTGCTCTTCGCCCGGAGGTATCAGCTCGACGGGAGTGCCCGAGATGCTGGGCATCCAATACGCCATCTCCCCATGAACGATGTAGCGCTGGGCCGCCGAGTACTTGGGGTGGCACGTCGTCAGCGTCAGGTAGCGGCCGTTCGGTTCGGCGCCGGGCTGGTTGGGAACGGGTGCGATTACGCCCACGTTCGATGGGGAGACAATCTCGGTGGAGGTGACTCGATAGACGTACCACACCCACTTGGTGCGCACGACGATCGCGTCGCCTACGACGAGTTCCTCGATCCGACCGAAGGGCTTGCCGTAGGTGGTACGGTGACCGGCCACCGCGAAATTGCCCCAGCCCCCCGGCATGGCCGAACCGTTGTAGTGACCGATTCCCAGCGGATCAAGGACCCCCTTCTTGTCCGTTCCCTGGCTTACCGGCTTGACGTACGTGTAGCCCCAGCGGGGCACGTGCATGGTGGCGAACGTGGTCGCGTGGGCTGGCTGTGACATGACGGCCGGCGGGTCGGTTCGCTCAACAGAAGCGATCGGATCGTCGGACTCCGTCGTCGTGGGGTCCACCGACACCAAGGAGTAATCGATCGGAGACTCTTCCCAACCCAGGCCATCAACGACCTCCGCCTGCGCGCGGCTCGCGCCGATGTCGGTCCACCACAGTTCCCAGGCGATGAAGAGTCCGAGAACCAGGCCAAGCGTGACAAGCGTCTCGCCTGTCACGCCGAGGAGTGAGGTGACGATCCGCCGACCCCGTCGCGATTTCACTCCATCCACGGCTCGACGCCACGCTCGCGCGGACGCGTTCGCGACGGCCCGGGGGACCGGAACAGGCGAGGGGACGGTGAGTTTCATCGGAACAAGGGTACGCGACGGGCAGTCGCGGCTCGTCGTCCAGCGGTCTGGGGATCGCTACGCTGGGGGCATACCGCGCCAGCCGGGCGCCTGAGCATCGAGGAGTGTTCCGTGGCCGAATCCAAGAAGCGCAAGAAGGCCGCCTACGTCCCCCCGAGGAGCGCGGGGCGGAGTGCGAGCAACCCCCCATGGCTTGTACCGACGATGGCGACCTTCCTCATCGGCGGGGTGTCGTGGATCATCGTGTACTACGTCTCCTCCGGCAAGTGGCCGCTCGGAATCGGGAACCTCAACATCCTCGTCGGCTTCGGCTTGATGTCGATCGGTTTCGTCTTCACGACGCGCTGGAAGTAGCTCCTTTCGCCGATATCCCCAGGTTTGTCCACAGGCGGGGATAACTACATGGATGTCATTACCTCCGGCGGTTCGCCGCTCCTCCGCCGCGCGAAGCGAGGCGTAAGACGATCGCGGTGACGACCCATCCGGTGAGCGCACCACCGAGGTGACCTTGCCAGGACAATCCCGGAATGAAGAACCCCACGACAAGCCACGCCCCGGCCTGCAAAACGAGCGACTGCACGGGTAGTCTGAGCGAGACGGCGATGGCGACGTACGCGGCAATCAGGCCGAAGATCGCCCCCGAAGCGCCGCCGCTTACCGTGTTGGGCGTGCCCAGGAGCCACACCAGCGCGGAGCCTCCCAGTAGCGAGATCCCGTAGACCATCGTAAACCGCGCGCGACCGAGCAAGGGCTCGAGCTGCCGACCGAAGATGTACAACACGAACATGTTCATCCCAAGGTGCAGGATTCCTCCGTGCACGAATCCGCTCGACACCCAACGCCACCACTCAGTGCCTGCATAGAGATACGGATTCGTCGGGTCGTAGTGGGACCACAAGCCCCACTTCGAGAACAGGGCTCCGACCCCAAGAGTCATTCCGTACAGGTACACGACCACGTTGATGCCGATGAGCGCGTAGGTGACCGCCGGGGGACCCTGTCGCACAACGAGACCAAGCCTCGAGCGTTGCGGCCGGGCATTCGCCTTCGCCTCATTCACGCAGTCCACGCATTGGACACCCACGGCCGCAACGCGCTGGCACG
>CAZTJX010000044.1:0-10777 GCA_964613755.1 uncultured Demequinaceae bacterium
GTTCCACGAAGGCATCGCTCATGCGGCCATTGTTCCACGCTGCCCGGGGCAGACTGGTGGCATGCGAGTGGCGATGACGGTCGAGGCGTGGCCTGACGATGACGGCGGGATCGTTCCGGCTTCCGTCGCGGCTGCCATTGTGGCGGAGGCGTGGACGGCCAGGATTCCCGGGAGCGATGTTGTCGCCCTCGCCGTCGGGGATGGCGGACCCCGCACCGCAGACGCCGTCGACGGGCCCATGCGCATCGTCGGTCAGGCCCTCGCCGTGGAGAGCCCCGTGGGGACTATCCTCGCCCCGCTCGATGGACTTCGCTGGAACCCGCATCGCCTGGCGAGCGCGCTATTCGGACTCGCGCGCGAGGTTCCCGACGGCACCGACCCTCCCACCATCATCGTTCCCCTGGGTGACGTCCCACCCGCGGGTGACGCCATCGACGTCTGGGGTCCGAATCTCGAAGCCGCGCGCGACGCACTCTCCCGGCTATCGGTGATGGCGCTTGTCGGGTCCGATCGCCCCCTCCTGGGATTCCACGGGATGTCGGCCGCGACGATGGTCGGCCGCGAGTCCGACCGCGCCCTGGCCGCGGCCGCCCAGGTGCAGGAGCGCCGCTGGGCGGAGATTGCCACCGAGGGCGACGCGGGAGGGATGACGAATGCGCTCGCGGGTACCTCTCGCACATCCGACGTGCCGGGCTCGGGCGCCGCGGGAGGGCTCGCCTACTGCCTCGCTGCCGCTGGAGCGCACCTCGCGCCGGGGGCGATTTTCGCGGCGTCGCTCGCAGGCCTCAACGATCTCTCCCCGCCCCCCGATCTCATCGTCGCCGTGTGTCGCGACCTCACGCCCCGGGGCATCGACCACGGTTCGATCGTCCCAGCGTCGGCCGCCGCCGCGCGGCTCGGCGTCCCATGCGTCGCCATCGGCCCCGACGTCCAGGTAGGCAAACGGGACCTCATGGCCGCGGGGATCGCCGGGGCCTATCCGGCGGAGCCTGGCGTGGACGCGCTCGTCGATCGCGTGGGCAGGGTCGCCCACACGTGGACGCCTCGGTCCTAGTCGCCTGCGCCGTCGAGCCCACCCACCTGATCGGACGTGAGTTCGATGTCGAGGGCCTCAACGAGTTGCGCGTACTGCTCGTACGTGCGTGGCCCGATGAGCGGCACGGTGCGCGGCGCTTCGCGCGCCATCATCCATGCGAGCACGGTCTGATTGGCAGTCGCCCCGAGTTCCTTGGCGAGGCGGCGAACGGCGGCGAGCCTGGCCTCGACGTCCGGTCCAGAGTACCGATCTTCCATCCAGGCGCGGTCCCGGCGATCGCCCTCGTCGTAGATGCCCTTCAGGATCGGCGAGTAGGCGACGAGCGTGAGGCTCGGCGTCTCCCTGAGGTAGTCGAGGTGCTCGGGTCCGACGATGCCGCCCCAATCGTTGCTCGCCTTGGGACGCAGGTAGGAATGCTCCTGCTGGACCGCCGCCGGCGTAGGCCAACCATTCGAACGGCAGAGCTCGCCGATCTGTGCGAGCCTCCAAGCCGGCACGTTCGACCACCCGTACGCGCCGATCCGACCGTCGGCGACGAAGCCCGCGAGCGTCTCGAGCGTCTCGGCGAGCGGGGTCCTGCGGTCATCGACGTGGACGTAGTACAGGTCGACGGACGCGCTCCCGAGTCGATCGAGGCTCGCGGGAAGCGACTCCTCGAGCACCGCTCGCGACGAGCCGAGGTAGTGGCGCTGCGCGTATGCCCAGTCCTGGTGGTCATCGGCGTCCCACGCTTGGTCCACATTCTCGACGCGCGCGGTTCCCTTCGTCGCGAGGTACACGCTGTCCCGCGCACCCGTGTCGGCGAGCCACCGGCCGAGGGCCCCCTCGGAATGGCCACCCTCCGAGCCTCGGTCGTTCCACCAGCAGTAGCAGTCGGCCGTGTCCACCATGGCGCGCGCCGATGCACCGTCAGCCGTCGTGAAGCGCGGGAGGATCTCGCCTACGAAGTGGTCGAGCATCCTCCTGCTTTCGGCCTCCGGGGTGACGGTCGCCATGTTCATTACTCCGAGGGCCAGAGGCACGACGGCGGTATCGCCGATCGTTGGAGTCCCAGGTCGCGCTGTGGTCATCGCTCACTCCTTCGCCGGGGCCGGGTCACTCGCCAGGCCTTCTAGCGGCGTCGTGCCGACTGTAGAAGTTCGAGCGCACTCGAAGTCAAGCCGGGAATTCTCTACGATGCGATCATGGCGACCTACACGATCGAAAGCGCCGCGGCCGAGACCGGCGTGAGTGCTCACACTCTCCGCTACTACGAGCGCATCGGGCTCTTGTCGCCCGTGGGGCGTGGCGCGAATGGGCACCGCCGTTACACAGACGAGGATCTCGGAGGGATCCGATTCCTCACCATGCTCCGCGCGACCGGAATGTCGATTCGGGGGATGACCGAGTTCATCGAGTTGACCCGCGAGGGAGATCACACCATCCCCCAACGTGTCGCGGTGCTCCAACAGCACCGCGAAGCGCTCCGGGCGCGCATGGAGGCCGACCGCGAGCATTTCGCGGCGCTCGACCGGAAGATCGGCTTCTATTCCGAACTCATCGCACGCGACCGCCTCTCGGTGTAGGCGGTCGGTCAGCGATTCTCGTCGGAGCGCTGCATCGATGCTCAACCCACTCGCTACAGTGGAGGGGTGGCGATTCCCTCGGATTCCCTGTCGCGTTCCCGGCGTGTGGTCAGCGCCATCGGCGCGTACTTCCTGCCCGTTCTCCTCATGGTGGCGGCCGTGGTTGCCTACCTGGTCCCACGCCCCGTGACCGAATGGATGGGGATGACGCCGACGCCGCCTCAGGTCCCCGACGACATGGACAATATCGTCCGGCTCATCGCGGTTCCGATCGGGTTCTTCGCCCTGCTCTTGCTCGCCGCCGTCTCGGTCATACGCTCGCTCAGGGCACGTCGCGCCCAGGCCGCCGCGACTCCCGCGGCGTAGCCGAAGCGCTCGCGGGCGGCCACCACGCCGCAGGGCCGGTCGCCCAAACCGCCGGGGCAGAGGGCGTCCGGGAATTTCCACCCCACAACGTACGCTTATCGGTAGAGGACGAAAGGAGTCGCTATGGCAGACCCCTCGACAGAGACCAAGGCGCACGGCGTCGGCATCACCGACGCCGCGGCGGAGAAGGTGCGTAGCCTTCTCAAGCAGGAGGGTCGCGACGACCTCCGCCTCCGCCTTTCCGTGCAGCCGGGTGGCTGCTCGGGACTGATCTACCAGCTCTACTTCGACGAGCGCACGCTCGACGGAGACGCGATCCGCGACTTCAGCGGGGTGCAGGTGGTGGTGGACAAGATGTCCGTGCCGTACCTCGACGGGGCCACGATCGACTTCTCGGACACGATCGAGAAGCAGGGCTTCACGATCGATAACCCCAACGCGTCGAACTCGTGCGCGTGCGGGGACTCGTTCAGCTAGACGCAGCCTCGGTGAGCGGCGGGCGGCCCCGTTGGGGGCCGCCCCCTCTGCTTACCGCCGGGGGTGGCGTCTCCCCCGGCTAGGACCGGACGGCCTCTACGGCCAGGGGGAGGGCCGCGACGAAGCGGTCAATGTCGTCGTCCGTGATCCCGGGGTGGAGCCCCACGCGGACGATGCCGCGAGCGCCGCCCTCTGGCGTGGGCATCCCGAGCGCCTCCCACACGTGGCTATGCGCGTCGGGTTCCGCGGTGCACGCGGAGCCCGAACCGACCGCGAACCCGCGCCGGTCCAGTTCCGTCGCGAGCGTCTCTCCGTCGATGCGTGCGCACGTGAACGCGATGAGGTGGGGGAGTGCTGGTCCGGCCGGGACGTGCACGACAGCCCCGGGCAGTTCGGCTGCTGCGGCGCGGATCCGCTCCGCGAGGGCCGCGAGTCGGGGCGCCACCTCGGCGCGCTGCTCCTCGCGTTCCTCGATCGCAACGGCCGCGGCGAGCGCGGCAGCGACGTTGACGCGGCCCGGCACGATCGGGGGAATGGGTGACCAGCGCGTCGTCGCCCTGAACGCCATGACCGCGACTCCGCGTGGCGCACCCCAGTCGGCCGGGTCCGCGATGAGCGCCTCCCACTCGGCCGGCGCGTCCACGTGGCCGATGCTTGCCGTCGCATCGACGACGAGGGGCACGCCCGCGGCCTGCGTCGCCTCGTGGGCCTCGCCGAGCGGTTGGAGGACTCCCGTCTCCTGGTTGGCGTGCTGGACGAGCGCGAGCGAGACCGAGTCATCGAGGTCGTCCGCGAAGTCCCCGAGGTCCACAAGGCCGGCGGAGTCGATGGGGATGCGCGTCACGGCCTCGGAGAAACGCGAGGCGACTCGGAGGGCCGGCTTGCGCTCCACGGCGGTGGCGACGATGATGCCGCGCCCGGCACGGGACGTGACGATGCCCCCGATCACACGGTCGTAGGCGAGCCCGAACGTGGGGACGAAGAGCGTGTGCTCGGCGGGCGAACCCAGGACCGCGGCGATCGCCTGGGCAGCACCGTCAAGAAGGGCGTGCGCCCGCCGGGACTCCGCGTGCTGGCGGTCCGGATCGGCCCAGCCCTCGTCCATGGCGGCGAGGAACGCCTGGCGCGTGCGCGCGCTCACCGGGGCGGATCCCGACGCGTCAAGGAACGCCCGGGGCTCGCTAAGGTGACCCATACCAGTCAACCTAGCGCGCGGATCGGCGGGGTGGACTCTCCTAGACTTCGGGCACCCCTGCAAGCGATGTTGCGAGAGCGTCCTCGCTCAAGGCGTCGTCCTCAAGCTTGCCTGCGAGGAACTGCTCGTAGGCGCTGATCTCCAGCAGTCCGTGTCCGGAGAGGCCAACGACGATGACCTTCTCCTCTCCGGATTCCTTGGCGGCGAGCGCCTCGCGGCGGGCCTGAGCCAACGCGTGTGAGGACTCGGGTGCCGGGACGATGCCCTGGGTGCGGGCGAACTCGACGGCAGCCTCGAAGCACTCGTTCTGGTGAAGGGCGACCGCGTCCATGAGTCCTTCGTGCACGACGTGGGAGAGCAGCGGCGCCATGGCGTGATAGCGCAGACCGCCCGCATGGATCGGGCTGGGGACGAAGTCGTGGCCCAGCGTGTACATCATGAACAGGGGCGTGGTGCACGCGGTGTCGCCGAAGTCGTAGCGGTACTCGCCTCGCGTCAGCGTGGGACACGACGTCGGCTCCACCGCGGTGAGGCGGGTCTTGGTGCCTTTGGTGAGGTTCTCCCGCACGAACGGGAAAGCCAGACCGCCGAAGTTGGAGCCTCCGCCTACACAGCCGATCACAACGTCGGGCGCCCCCTCGCCCGCCTTGGCGAGCTGAAGCAACGCCTCCTCGCCGATGACCGTCTGGTGGAGGAGCACGTGGTTGAGGACGGAACCCAGCGCGTACTTGGCACCCTCATCCGGTGCGGCAACCTCCACGGCCTCCGAGATGGCGATGCCAAGGGAACCGGGATGGTCCTCCGGGAAGGCCTTGCCGGCCTCCGTAAGACGCGAAGGAGAACGGTGCACCTTGGCGCCAAACACCTCCATCATCGTCCGACGTTGGGGCTTTCCGTCATAACTGACACCCACCTGCCACACCTCACACGTGACATCGAAGAGGGCGCACGCGTAGGCGAGGGCCGTGCCCCACTGGCCCGCGCCGGTCTCTGTCGTGAGGCGGTTGATGCCGCTGATGGAGTTGTAGTACACCTGCGGGATCGCGGTGTTGAGCTTGTGGGAGCCCACCGGGGAACTGCCCTCGTACTTGACGTAGATTCGGGCCGAGGTACCGAGCTCCTTCTCCCAGCGTCGGGCGCGGAACAGAGGTGACGGGCGATAGGTGCGGTAGACCTCGAGGACCGGCTCGGGGATGGCAATGTACTGCTCCTGGGAGGCTTCCTGGAGGATCAGGTCCATCGGGAACAACGGAGCGAGGTCGTCGGGACCGGCAGGCTCACGCGTACCCGGGTGCAACGCCGGCGGGGGCGCCGTCGGCAGATCTGCGGTGATGTTGTACCAGTTCTTGATTTCTTCATCGGGGCTCAGGGTGTACATGATCTGCTTGTCGCTCATCGCTGCTCCTTCGCTGCGGTTCTCGCCCCGGGCGGCACTCCCGTGAGCCGTTCTCGGAGCGTAGCGGGCGAGAGTTCGACGGGCAAGGCGATGCGGGCCCTTCCCGCGGAGCCCAGGGGCAGCCGATGCCCGGTTCCGAAGTTCGCTAGCCTCTCCCCATGAAGACCCGTGCGCTCGCCGTCCTCGTCCTCGCGGTCGCCGCGCTGTCTACCGCCGCCTGTAATAGCGCCCCCAAGTCCAGCGAGATCGAGGCCAACCAGAAGTCGCTCGCCTCGACGCTCGGCCACGATATCGCCACCTACTACGTCGACTACTCCGAAGAACTCACGCTAACGCGCACGGGCAACACGATCACGCTCGCGGAGGTGAGCTCCAAGGCTCCGATCTCCGCCTACGAGCTCTCGGGCCCCGCCACCGACTTCAACCTCAGCGACATCTACTACCGGGACGCATCGCTTGACACCTCGTGGTGCCTCGATATCGGTTACGGCGAGGGTCCGGTCTTCGGATACGAGGCCGGTGCGGGGCTTATCGACGTCCCGTGCGCGGACGCCTAGGGCCTTCCCTCGTGCGCATCGTGTAACCCTTGGGCGCACGCTGGCGATATCTCCTGTGAAGGCCGTTCCCAGCCCCAAGGAGAGTACTCATGTTCCAGACGAAGAGAGTGGCAGGCGCGTTCGGCGTCCTTGCCGGAGTCGCGCTATTCGCTTTCACCGGACCTGCGGCCGCCGCCGACGAGTCTGCGCCAGCACCGGCCCCCAACCCGTGCGACACCGTGGACCCCGACTCTCCGGTGAGCACCGTTGCGGCCGTGCAGACGGAGAAGCCCGAGAACCCAGGGAGCAACGGGAACGGTAGCGACAAGGGCGACAAGGATCGCGATCGCACGAGGGATCAGGACTGCGAACAGACGCAGGACAAGGATCAGAAGCGTGACCGAGTCAAGGACCAGACCAAGGATCAGACGAGGGCCGAACTTCGCGAGCAGATCCGCCTTAGCGGCGGCTCGTGGGGCGCGTACCAGCGCCAGGGCTCGCTGATCAAGGTCGCGACCAAGCTCGCCGAGCGCTACGGCGCGACGCCGGAGAACACCAACGCGAATTCGCTCGGACGCGTCCTGACGCTGGTCAACACGGGACTACCCGAAGCGCTCCAGATCGACGTGGAGTTGTTCCTCGCCCAGTACGAGTTGTCGCTTTCTGACATCACGTGGCCGGGTGCTGATGATCCCGCGCCGGAGCCGACGTCATCTCCCGACGTTGAGCCCAGCGTGAGTCCCACCGCGTAGGACCCCGACACCGCGCGGTCACGAAGGGGCCCGGTCCACTGGACCGGGCCCCTTTCGTTGCGCCTGGGGTCCTATCGGAAAGAGTCGCTCGCCAGCGGAGTCCGTGTTGTCCCCAGTGGCGCGCACGAAATCGCCCGCAGTGGAACAATCCCCCATAACAGAATCCTCGCCTCGGTCGCAGTGTTCTGAGGATGCGATCGTGGCGCGAAGGAGCCGCCGATGCGCCGCAGATCAGAACACCCCGCACCGCGAACCGTCGTGCCGGGCGCGATCGTCCTAGCGCTAGCCATCGCGATCTCCCTTTCGGCCCCCAGTTGGGCACTGGGGGGCTGGAAGAAGGTTCCGCACGACTCCGCTGTCTTCGGGAGCGTGGGAAATGCCGAGATGTTTGATGTGGCATCGTCGTCCCCCGGCCTCGTCGCGGTCGGCACCTACAGTGGCGTCAATGGCGCAGCCATATGGCTCTCACCCGACGGCGACACATGGAGCCGCGTCCCCGATCAGCCCGACTTCGGCCTCGGACTGATGCTCGGGGTGACCCAAGGCCCCGCGACCATGGTGGCCGTGGGATACCTTGACTTGCCCGTGGGGGACGATGCGGCGGTGTGGACCGGCGACGGCTTGACGTGGAGCCGGGTGCCCAACGATGCAACCGTGTTCGGAGGCACGGGCGACCAGCTCATGCACGATGTGTGTGCGGGAGGGCCCGGTTTCGTTGCCGTGGGACTGGACGCTCCCGATGCTGCGGTCTGGACCTCGTCCGACGGGGTGACGTGGGCGCGGGTACCGCACGACGACGCGGTGTTGGGCGGTCAGGTGGAGGTGGCAATGTATGGCGTCGTCGCGGGGGGTCCCGGTTTCGTGGCTGTGGGCTGGGATGACGGCGATGGCGACCGGGACGCCGCGGTCTGGACCTCGGTGGACGGGCTCGCCTGGACCAGGGTTCACCACGTGGAAGCCGTCTTCGGAGGGCCCTCCGATCAGACTATGAACGCCGTGACGGTGGGGGAGGACGGGCGGCTTGTCGCGGTGGGGAGCGACACAGGAATCGCCGACGGAGGGGCCGCTGTGTGGACATCCACTGATGGGGTGCACTGGACGCGCGTGCCCCACGTCGAGGCCGTCTTCGGCGGGTCGGGATTCCAGTCCATGGAAGGGGTGACGCACGGGGGGCCGGGGTTCGTTGCCGGGGGCAAGGTTTTCTACGGCGCGACGACGGTGGCGGCCGCATGGATCTCGGCCGACGGGATCGTGTGGGAGAGGGAGCCCCACGATCCGGCCGTCTTCGGCCGCTCGGACTTCGAGGAGATGAGGGCGGTCACCGTCGATGGCCTCGGCCTCGTGGTCGGCGTGGGCGACGCCGAGGTCTCCAGCCGGTTCGTTGCCGCGGTGTGGACGAACGCCACCTGGGCGCAAGCGTCGGGCTCGGTGATGGGACCCACCCTCCCCGTTCCGACGGATGGGCCGCACTTGATCGATGATCCCCGATGGTACGAGAACAGTCTCCTTGTGATCGGGATCGTCGTCTCGGTTGTCGTCGTTGGGGCGGCCAGCATACGTCTCGTCCGCAATCGTCAGTCAGGCCACTAGCGAGGGGGAGGGGGCCCGCGATCGGGGGTCCGGCTGACTCGTGCTTGCGGTCTCATCGCCATCGCGCTTCCTTCCGTCGGGGAGCGCTGAAGTGTGGCAAGGTGAGTCTCCATGGACATCGGCGTTCTCACCGTCTTCGCAGCGGCCGTTACCGTGGCGGCGATTGTCGCCGTGTACCGGGTGATCGTCCGGCTCGATGAACCCCGCGAGCGAGTCTTGCGCACCGTGGTCGCGGTGGTGCTGTCGATCGCGGCGTTCGTCGCCTGGTCCGTCGAGGTGGCCCACCATCAACGCCAGCAGCTCGCCACTGAGGCGCTCGGCGTCTTGTCCGATATCGAGGGTCTCAGCGCCAACTGCGAGCGATACACCGAGGAACTCTTCAACGTCAGGCAGTATCAGGGCTACGTCTACTACGACGGCTCCAACGTCGCCCACCTGAGACGGAATCTATGCCACAGCCTGTGGGACTACGCCCACGGTGGTCAGGCGAACCCGACCGAGGAGGAGATCCTCGCGGTACACGTCGTGGGGCACGAGGCGCAGCACATCAACGGCATCACCGGGGAGGCGGTCGCCGAGTGCAATGCGGTGCAGCTCAACTACCTCATCGCGGAGGAGCTCGGGGCGACGCCGGAGCAGGCTCGGGAGCTTCAGCGGGTCTATTTCGAGGACTACTACCCGCACCTTCGCAGCAACTACGTCTCGAGCGAGTGCCGCGAGGGCGGCAACCTCGACATCTTCCCCGACCGGACCGAGTTCCCGTAGGGGGTGCGCTCGCCGAGTCGTCCGCGCACACGCCGGACGGTGGTCGATCCGACGTCGGGGCGCGGCGGGTGAGCCGGGCAAGTCCGGGGGATCGTGCGGGCCCCACGCCCTTGGTGCTCGCTCCTATTGCAGCGCATGATCGCCGACAGTAGTCTCTCGTCAGGCGTTGCGGAGAGGGGAGCACGATGGGGCGCAACAGACTCGGTGCGGCGGTCGCGATCGTCGCGGTGACCCTTGCCCTCCATCCCCTGCCCGCGTCGGCCGAGCCCGTGCCCTGGTCCGGCGCGGTAGGCCTGACGGTGTCTGCTGCGTCGTATTCGACGAATGAGTCGCTTCCGACGTTTGAGACGTCGGTGTCTCCGGCGTTGTCGGGCGGCTACTACCTGTCGGTCTACAACGACCTAGGTCAACGCGTGTGCTATCGCGACTATGGCGTGTGCTCGGGTTCTTTGAACGCCCCCCTCAACTCCACCCGTTTCTATACCGCGTACGTGTCCTTGGGCGTCCCGCCGGTCCACTCGCCGCCAACCAACGACGTGCGCGCGGTTTCCAGTGCCGTCACGGTGACGAACCTCGGCTACGTCAACAGTTCGATCACGTTGACGACATCTGCTGCGTCGTATTCGACGAATGAGTCGCTTCCGACTTATCAGGCCTCGGTGTCTCCGTCGTTGTCGGGTGGCTACTACCTGTCCCTGTACAACGACCTGGGCCAACGCATGAGTTACGTCCAGTCCGGCGGGATCTCGGGGTCTCTGACCGCGCCGCTCAACGGCTCCCGGAGTTACACGGCGTACGTGTCGTACGGCCTTCCCCCGAGCGTCTCGCCACCGACGAACGACGTGCGCGCGCAAAGCAACACCGTCACCGTCACTAACCTCGGGTGGACGGGCCACTTCACCTCGGCTGAAGCGACCGTGCGCGATGAAGCGTTCCTCGGCGCGACATCGGCCCGTTTCGAGTGGGATCAACCACTCGTGTATGTGCGGGTCGACATTGTTGACAGCCAGGGCGGGGTCATCGGTTCGTGCAGCGATGGCGGCACGCTTGACTGCTCTGCTGCCCTCGCGCTAGGACCGGACGAGTCGGAGATGGTCCA
>CAZTJX010000045.1:0-10758 GCA_964613755.1 uncultured Demequinaceae bacterium
CCGGGACCCTCCCGGATCCCAGAAGTCAGTTGTCACCAATCACTGCACCAGCCCCGCCAGTGGCACGATTCTCCTCAAGCCAGACGACTTCATGGCGCTCGACCGTTTCCACATCTACGCCCAGCTCGTCCGTCACGGACAGCTGCTCCCCTGGGCCTCGGGGAAGACCCTTCCGCCGCCACCGATCACTTCGGATCCGGTGGCGCTGCTCGCCGCCAGCCAGAGCCGTTGGGGAGGCGAACCCGACTCGAGCCTCAGGGACGCCCAAGGACCCCGCACACCTCCGGGCGACGGACCGGACGGGCCGATCGGACGACGACGGAGACCGACCCCGTGACCCCCGTCAGCCTCAGTTGTGCCCATCCGGTCGACCGTCCAACCGCGACGACCCACAGGGGCGCAAACGGCCTGCTTGCGCCCGTGTTCCGTCCGCTTCGGGAGCCGACTGACGCCCCTGTGGCGTCACCGTGCCCGCCTGGAGGCCGCCCGTGACCGTTCCGAACAATCGTCTGGGCAGCCACAACCTGCCAACCCTGGGGACGATGCTTTCCGAACGGGACCACAAGATCCTGAGGCTCGTGTGGGAGCACCGCTTCGTGACCACCCGGCAGATCCAGCGCGTCTTGTTCTGGCAACACGCAACCACCGACTCTGGCACCCGCGCCTGCAACCGCGTCCTGACCCGCCTACGCGAGCACAGGTTCCTGCACCGACTCGACCGGCCAATCGGCGGGGTGCGTGGAGGCTCCGGTGCCTTCGTCTGGTGTGTCGGGCCCGCCGGGGACCGCATTATGCGCGCCGAACCCGACACGGCTCGCACCAAGCGCACCCGACCGTTCGCGCCCACACCGCTGTTCCTCGATCACACGCTCGCGGTGACCGAAGTCCGGGTCCAACTCGAAGAAGCCGCCCATCGGGGCGATCGCGAACTGCTGTCGGTCGAGACGGAACCCGCCACCTGGCGGACGTTCACCGCTCGCGACGGATCAGCCCAAGTCCTCAAACCCGACCTCCGAGCGGTGACCGCCGTGGGCGACTACGAGGACCACTGGTTCCTCGAAGTTGATCTCGGCACGGAGTCGATCCCCGCACTGATCCGGAAGTGCCTGACCTACCAGCGCTATAAGGACTCGGGCTCCGAACACGCCCGGCTCGGGCTCTTTCCGGCCGTCGTGTGGCTGATTGGGGATCCAAGGCGCCGCGAGCGGCTACTGGCCGCCGTGCGCGCCGACCGACGCCTCGAAGACCGCCTCTTCGGGACCGTCGCAACGTATGCGGCTCTGCCCCTAGCCGAGACCAGGAAGACCGCCCGTTGACAGCGACTCACTTGTACGTGGAACTGGTAACTAAATCTATTCTCTGATTTCCAGCGAAGTCCTCGTAGGTCACAAATGTAACGGTTAGTAATATAGTGCGACCCGTCTCAGTTGTAGTGTATTGCAGTTGCACGACAGGCTGCTTCGCTTCATCATAAGTAGTTGGTGATCTAGATATATCTTCTAGCCCGGTGCCAACTGGAGTAACCGCACTACCAAGAGCCTGCGCGTCTACGTCTACTGACCTAGGAGATGAATGAAGCCTATCGTAGTTAATTCTGTAGAAGGGATCGTTTTCCCCTGAACCTTGGGTCAAGGCCAAGAGACCCTTGTCGGCTTCGTCTAGGTTTATCTGAGGTGGATTCCTAGTGGTCCAGTCAGCAAAAGCAACAAGAATACCGCGATCTGTGGCTAGCCTATCCAAGATATCCACCGCGCTACTATCTGGCGCAACTTCGCTGGGATGGGCGAATTGGTCTACAAGCTCGAAACGCGCGAAGAAGTCATCTCTGTATTGACTTAGCCACGAGTAGTAAGCGAGCTGTTGATCCTTTGGCAGGTCTGTAAATTCTGCTTCAAGCATGTCCGGTATAAGAGCCATAGATTCAGGCAGTGGCTGAGTTCTTTCAAACACGGTAGGAACTGCGCCTGTCTCTGGGTCTGCTGGGTACTCTGTGGCAGACGGTGATGCTTCCGGTGTGGGCGATGGGCTGTAGCTGTCTGTAGCCACTGAAGTTGGATCTGGGTTCTCACTTGAGTGAGAATCGTCGGAGAGGGCTACGTACCCGATGGCGCCGACCACGATGACAAACGCCACGACTACCCCGATCACAGTGGCGCGCGCAACGTTCTTGCGTTCGAGCGGCGGGGTCGGACTACCAGGAGTCGCAGGGTTCGGTTCGGGCATGGTTCCACATATCCTTCCTCCGCGAAGGACTCGGGGCGTACCGCAACCAAATCGTACGCCGCCACTGCGTTCGTGCCCCGCCCACAACGGCGCTTCACGAACACACTAGAGTACCGATCACCTCCGTGCGGCGTTTCCGCGCCGGAGACTCCTTCAGCGGGCTCAAGATCCGCGTGTGCGGAGCGGCGGGCAGGGGTCCGACTCGATCCTCGTGTTCTGAGCCCACCTCCTCTTGTCCTGGCTTCAAACGTCTGGACTCGCTAGGCGAAGAGAGTTATCTTCAGGAGGCCCCGTGCCCGATTTGCGAGGAAAGTGAGCATCTAGCAGGCACGACGGGCGGAACGGAGGACCATGCAATCATCACCGCAAATGCCGTCAGCAAAGCCGCTCGCGGTCACGTATCTGCGCGTTTCAACGAAGGAACAGGCCGAGCGAGACGGCGACCCCGAGGGGTACTCGATCCCCGCGCAACGCGAGGCGAATCGGCGCAAGGCCGAGTCCCTTGGCGTTGATCTTGTCGCCGAGTTCGTCGATAGGGGCGAGTCCGCCCGCTCCGCCGACAGGCCGGAGCTGAAGCGCATGCTCCAGTTCGTACGCGAGCAGCCCATCGAGTACTGCCTGGTGCACAAGGTCGACCGCCTCGCCCGCAATCGGGCCGACGACGTCGAAATCAACCTCGCGCTCAGCGCAGCCGGAGTGCGGCTTGTTTCCGCAACCGAGAACATCGACGAGACTCCGTCAGGAATGCTCCTGCACGGGATCATGTCGTCGATCGCCGAGTTCTACTCCCGGAACCTCGCCACCGAGGTATCCAAAGGGCTCATGCAGAAAGCCAAGTCCGGAGGCACGGTGACCCGCGCGCCCCTCGGGTACCGCAACATCCACTCGCTGGACGACCAAGGCCGCGAGAACCGCTCCGTCGCTGTTGACGACCAGCGTGCGCCACTCATCGCCTGGGCGTTTTCCCGATATGCCGAGGGCGACATCACTCTGGCCGACCTCGCCGCCGAACTGACCGCCAGGGGCCTCACCACTCCTGCGACCCCGAAGCGCGCCGCCAAACCCCTGGAGGCCAACGCCCTGCAGAAGATCCTCACGAACCCCTACTACAAGGGCGTGGTCGTCTACAGGGGCATGACGTACCCCGGACGCCACGAGCCGCTCGTCACCACCGCTCTGTGGGAGAAGGTCCAGCGGGCCCTGTCGACCCGACGCGTGGGCGAGAAGGTCCGCAAGCACCACCACTACCTCAAGAGCTCCGTCTACTGCGGCGAATGCAACAGCCGCATGATCGTCCACCATGCCGTCAACCGCCACGGTTCCACCTACGACTACTTCGTATGCCTGGGGCGCCACCAGAAGCGCACCACCTGCCAGATGGCCGCAGTGCCGATTCGCCTGGTCGAGCACAAGATCCTCGAGCACTACAAGAGCATCGCCCTGCCATCCGAACTCCGCGAAAGCCTCCAAGCCACGCTCCTGCGCGAACTGGAGGCCATCACCGAGGACGCCGCCACCGAGGCCAAGCAACTCGCCCAGCAACGCCACGCACTCGACGAGAAGCGCCGCAAGCTCCTACAAGCCCACTATGCGGGCGCGATCCCCCTCGACCTCCTCAAGACCGAACAGGACACGATCGCCCGCGAGATCGCCCGCATCGACGAACGCACCCTCGCTATGGAGGCCTCCAACGAGGACCTGCGCGTCAACCTCGACGCCGCCATGAGCCTGGCCGAGAACTGCCACGAGGCCTACCGGCGCGCGACACCCCACCAACGCCGCATGATCAACCAGGCCGTCTTCGATCGCATCTACGTCCACGACGACGCCGAAATCGACGGCCTCCTAGCCGAACCCTTCGACACGCTCCTCGACGCCGAGACCCTCAACCTCGCGACCAGCACGGATCGCGCAACACCGAAGTCCGGACAACGAGAAACCCGGTCCACCCCTACAGGGGAGAACCGGGTTCAACGGCATGGTCGGGGTTCTAAAGAACCCGTTCTGGTGGAGCTGAGGGGACTCGAACCCCTGACCTTCTCGATGCGAACGAGACGCGCTACCAGCTGCGCCACAGCCCCTCAAGCGACCTAAAGGCTACCACCAGGGCCGCGCGAGACACCACGCGCCGATACCCCCGCGGGGACGCCCGTTAGGCGCTCTGTCGCCGCCTGCGCGCGAGGATCGCGTCGAGCGTCACGGTGGCCGGCTGGGGGTCGGCGTCGCGTTCGGCGGGACGCCCTGCGACGGCCGCCGAACGCCCCTGTTCGGCCTCGCGCTGCGCGATCAGGCGGTCCACCACCTCCTCGGCGGCCCTCTCCCCCGCGGCGAGGTCTTCCTCGGATATGGGGCGAGCCGTGCCCGGCTTGGCCGAGGGCTTGAGTGTGTACGACGGCACCGGCATGGTGCGGGGCGTCCAGCTCGGATCATCGACGGCGGGGGAGACGGTGCCTGGCAACTCCGGCCCCGGCAGGGGCGCGGGCGACGCACCCGGGGCGAGGTCCTCCGCGAGGAGCGTGCGGATCGCCTGCGTCTCAGTGGCCGATGGCGCGGCGCGGTGTCCGACCGCACGCTCGGTCGACACGCGCTGAAGGGCGCCGGCGGCGGTCGCCGCGACCATGACCTCGGTCGCGACGGGGATGAGCGTCGCGTCGGCGGCCTCGTATGCGCGGGCCGCGCGCCGGCCCGCCACGATGGACGACCCGAAGAGGGTCGAGGTCCCCACGGCCATCCAGGCCGCCCACGCGGGGGCGGAGGCCATCACGACCGACCCCCAGAGCCCGGCCGAGCCCAGCAGGGCGAGCGTCGCGATCGCGCCGCGTCGACGGGCCTGCGCGCGGCGTCGGGAGAGGATCCTCGCACGATCGCGACGCATCGCGACCATCTCGCGCCGGGCGCGTGTCGCGGCGCGGTCGAGTGGTGCTGCGGGACGGGTCATGACGCTCTCCCCCAAGGCAGAGATGGATTTCTTCGCAGACTCGGGCGCGGTCGTGCTCCGAGCCGTCGTTGTTGGTCGGGCCTCCATGCGAGCCACGGACGCCCTGATAACGCGCATGTCGGCGCTGAAACGATCCTCGGTTCGAACCATCGCGTAGTCGGCCCGCTCCCGTATTCGCTGCGGCAGTGCGTAGACAAGGACGAGCCCCAAGGCTGCTATGGCGAGGAGTCCAACGGGGGGCATATACGAACGCTACGGCCGCGCAGGCGCTGGGGGCCGCATCGCGGGCGGCGTGTCAGTCGCGACAGTTCCAGAGTTCGCCGAGTCGGCGCTCGTCCGAGGTGAGGGCGAAGATCCGATGATCGCGCCATTCGCCGTCGATGTAGAGGTACCGGCGCCGTAGTCCCTCGTCGCGGAATCCCAGCTTCTTCGCGACGCGAAGGCTCGAGACATTCTCGGGACGCGCGGCTATCTCCAGTCGGTGAAGCCCGTGGGAGAACGCGTAATCGGCCAGCATCGCGGCCGCCTGGGGAACGATCCCCCTCCCGGCGTGATCCTCGTCGATCCAGTACCCGATCGATCCGTTGCAGGCGGAACCCCACTCGATCCCCGTGATCGCGATCCTGCCGACCAGTATGCCGTCAACCTCGATCACCAGAGCGAGTGCCCGCCCCTTCCTCCACATCCGCCGATCGAGAGAAACGAACGCTCGAAACGCCATGGCCGGCGCCTGGCGCCCTCCTGGGAAGCCTGCCTCCCATGGGTGCAGCCACGCGCGATTGCGTCGGCGAAGTTCCCCCCACGCGGCCTCATCCGATGCCCGAAGCGGCCGAACAACAATGCTTCCGCATGTGAGCAACGGCGCGCGTCGCCAGACGAAGTCACCCACGGGCGCTCAGTCGTCCCACAGCAGGCACGACACGGGGTCCCCGATCTCGACGGACGTCACGTCCTCGGGTACCACGGCAAGGGCGTTCGCGGTCGCGAGATCGGCGAGCGACGGCTGCCATGGGGTCCCGACGACCCGCGCGGTGCCTTCAGGCTCGCGAGGCTTGTCGACATACACCGGAACGCACTGGACGACACCCTCGGGCGACTCCCACGCCGAGGCGCTTCGAACCTCGACACGGGGACGATGTTTCTCCGTATAACCGGACATGGTCCGGAGCACGGGTCGCACGTACATTTCGAAGGCGACGATGGCGGCCGCCGGGTGTCCAGGAAGGGCGAAGACGCGCGTCCCCGCCTCGCCGGGACCGACGGAGATCAGCCCACTCCCGTGGCGGCGTCCTGGCATGAGCGCTACGCGATGGACCTCGAACTCGCCGAGGTCGCGCAGCACGTCAGGAAGCGTCTCGTCGCGGGACTCGCTAAGCCCGCCTGTCGTGATGACGAGGTCGGCCCGCACGAGTTGGTCCTCGAGCGTCGTCCTCAGCGTGATCCGATCATCCGGAACGGCGCCCACGCGAAAGGCATTGGCGCCCGCCTCGGCCGCCATGACCGCGAGCATATGGGAGTTTGATTCGGGTACGCTCCCTGCCCTGCCGCGCCGACTCGCGTCCCCCAGTTCGCGGCCCACGGGGATGATGACGACGCGTGGCGTCGGGTGGACACTCAACCGGTGGCGCCCGAGACCCGCCGCGAGGCCAAGCTGCCTGGCCCCGAGCCGCGTACCCGCCTTGACAAGCACTTTGCCTGCGGCGGCATCCGCGCCCGCGCGTCGCACGTTCGCGCCGGACCGCGTCGTCGCACGAACCTCAACCTTCGCCACCCCGCCGTCGGTCGCCCCGGCGGGGAGGACGGCATCGGCCCCCACAGGCATCGGTGCCCCCGAGACGATTCGGGCCGCGGTCTTCGCCACGTGGCGGCGCGGACCCCGTGCGTCCCAGCCGACATCGTGGGAGACGGCGAGCTCCACCGGAGCGGTCTCGCTCGCGGAGGCGACATCCTTCGCCAGAAGCGCATAGCCGTCGCACGTCGCCACCGCTACCGGAGGTAGCGGGCCCTCCGAAGCCAGATCCTCGGCGAGAATCGAGCCTGCCGCATCCGTGATGAGAACCTCGATCGCGGCGATCTGTTCCACTCCCTTGAGGAGCGCTCTCTGATACTCGGCAAGTGTCCTTCGCTCCATCATTGCTCCCCGAGGTTCTCGGCGTACGTCCTGAGCCACGCGACGAAATCCGGTCCTAGCTCGGGATGGTCGCTGGCGATGCGGACGGTGGCCTTGAGGAATTCGATCCTGTCGCCCGTGTCGTAGCGGCGCCCCCGGTACACGAGCCCGTAGACGCCCCCACCCTCTGCGGGTGAGCGCCGCGCCAAGGCATCGATCGCGTCCGTCAACTGGATCTCGCCCCCGCGCCCGTTCTCCGTCTCGCGAAGCACGTCAAAGATTGCCGGAGTGAGAACGTACCGGCCGATGACGGCCAGATTGCTGTACTCCCGGCCCGGTGGTGGCTTCTCGATCAGACGCTTGATGCGATACACCTCGGCTCCGTCGAGCGCCTCGCCCGTACCCACGCCCGAGAGGGCCGTGGCGGCAACGAGGGCCGGTTCGACCGAGCCGTAGTACTGAACCTTGTCCTGGGGAACCTCGATGAGTAAGAGCACGGTCGCGCCGGTCTGCTCATGGATCGCCATCATGGACGCCAGCGCAGGATCGCGCTCGTCCAGCAGATCGTCGGCGAGAAGCACGGCGAAGGCCTCTCCCGCGACAAAGTCCTCGGCGCAGGCGATGGCGTGCCCCAGACCGTGCGCCTCCTCCTGGAGAATCTCCGCCAAGGGACCGAGCGCGGACGCACGCCTCACGGACTCAAGAAGGCTTGCGCTCCCCTCCTTCTCCAGCGAAGCCTCGAGGCCAGGATCGGGGGCGAAGTGCGCCGTCAGCGCGTCCTTGCCAGGGGCCGTGATGATCGCGAGATCGGCGAGTCCTGCCGCGCGAGCCTCCTCGACGACGTACTGAATCGTCGGCCGATCCACGAGCGGAAGAAGTGCTTTGGGAACCGCCTTGCTCGCAGGGAGCGAACGCATCCCACGGCCCGCCGCGGGGATCACTGCCTTCCGGAGCGACGCCATGTCCCGAGCCTAATGGGGCGAATGGCCACCGGCGACCCCCTGGCGCCGGGTGCCAATGGTTGATTCAATGGCCGTATGGCTTCCCCCGCTCGCGTGTCGAACGTCATGGAAGCCGAGGATCGCAAGATCACGATGCGCACGAAGGCCCGGGAGGAACGAGGCCGGCAAAGTGATCGACTCCGGGCGATCGCGGCGGAGGCGCTCGCCATGCACACCCTCGCCCTTGCCGAGGTTCAGTCCGCGTCGTGCGTCTCGGTATACGCGTCCCGGTCGTCGGAGCCCGGAACCCTTCCTCTCATCGCGGCGCTCGCGGACCGCGGCGTTCGCGTACTGATTCCGCGCCTGGGTGATGGTCTGCAGCGGGGATGGGCCGAGTACCTCGGCGCGGACGATCTCACGTCCCGCGCGCCCGGCCGCCCTCCTGAGCCCTCGAGCCCCTTCCTTCCCCCGTCGGCGCTCGCCGACGCCGACGTCGTTATCACACCCGCGCTCGCCGTAGACCCAAGCGGGACGCGCCTCGGCGAGGGCGGAGGTTGGTACGACCGATGCCTGCCCGACGCGCGGAGCGACGCCTTGATCCTGGCATTCTGCTTCCCGGACGAGGTACACGACTCGGAACACCCCGTTCCGCATGAGGCGCACGACGCTCCCGTCCACGGCGTCGTCACGCCCGACGGCGTTACGTTCTTCGACCGCTGAGCGGCAACGTAAGATATCCCGCGTGCCCCGGTACGACTACGCCTGTCACGAGTGTGACCACCGCTTCGAGGCGGTGCACCCCATCACGAGCGAAGCGCTCACGGTCTGCCCCGAATGCAGCGGGTCCCTCCGCCGCGTGATCGGCGCGGTCGGGGTCTCGTTCAAGGGCTCGGGCTTCTATCGGACGGACTCCCGGACAGCGGAGCGACCACGTCGATCGACGGCGAAGACCTCAAGCACACCGTCCGACTCCCCGTCGCCTGCTGCCCCCACGGTCGCCGCGAGCCCCACCGCCCCAATCGCCCCGTCGGCACCGTCACCGGCACCGGCCCACACGTCGAGTTCCGACTCCTAGGCCAACCCCGAGCGGGCGCTCCTACCAGTGCGGCGGGATCTCGCGCCTGAGTTCCTCTTCCCGGCTGGACGCCGTCTCGCTCCCGCCCCATCCCAGGTCGTCGTCGTCAACGGATCTCTGCGGGAGGACGGGCTCGGAATCGTGAGCGGGCTGAGGCGCGCCCTCGACCTCAGGGGGAGGCACGTGCGCGGGTTCCTCGCTCTCGGCTTGCGGAGCCAGGGCTTCCCGCGGCTCCCGGCCGACGACGCGGAGAATCGCGTCCGTGGCGGCGGCGGGATCGATGAAGGCATCGAGCGTCCAGAGCGGTACGACGACCCACCCGAGAGATTCGAGTCGCGCGCGCTGCCATCGAACCTGATCTCGCAGACTCGTTCCTTTGGCGGGAAGGGCGTCGTCCGTCACGACGGCGACGGTGAACGCGCCGCCCTCGCCGACGACGAGCGGAATGACGTCCCCCCCGACCCCGTACCGGACACCCACCACGAGACCCTCGGCACGAAGCCGGGCCGCCACGTCCCCGAGAAGCCAATCGTGCACCCCCTGCTCAACCGGCTCAAGAGGATCCGCCCCCGCCATCGCGATGAGGTCCGCGAGCATGTCTAGACCGTGACCGCGGGGGGCCTCGGTTGCGAAATCGGCGAGATCTCCCAGACTGAGGGCCGTGACGACGACGACGTCTCGGAGCGCCGCGACAACGGCCTGCCTAATGGAGCTTGCGCCCGTCGGCTCCGTTAAGACGCCAAGAGTCCCGGGCGGCGCGCCATCGGATCCGGGGGCGAATCCCGTCGAGATGACGACGACGTCCGCCTCACACCCCGCCGCTTCTCCGAGCGCGACGATCCGGACGGGTCGCGACCGGGTTCGGGAATCGGCTCCTAGCCCGCTGGCGACGGCCTCGGTGTGCTCCGGCGAACCGCATACCACCACCACGGACTTCTCGGGCGCGAGTTCGGCCACGGCCTCGACCGTTGCCGTGACCTCGGCCCTCGTGGATGGGGTCGGTGCGCCTGGCCTGGGGACGTCGACTTCGGTCAATCCAAGCGATCCTCCCCGTCCTGGCGCCGGAAGCATCTCGAGCTCGCGGCCGTACCCGTGATCTGCAAGCACCGCCGTCACGCGAGCGTCGAGCGGTCTCGGCCGGGCGCGAAGGCGCACAACCGGAAGGTTCTCTCGAAGTTGTGCGACCGCGGTTCCCGTTGCCGAGTGCTCGTCGGCGAGGACGATAACCTGCGACGCGCGAGCGAGCGCGGGTACGATCTGGGCGAATGACAGGGACTCGACGCCCTGGAGGACGAGCGTGTCGAGAACCCTCGCGGCGGGCGCGACCTGCGACGTTTGCTCGGCGGCGAAGACCGAGACCGGCCGGAGGGCTCCGACGAGGCCGGGGAACCGACCCCACAGCGCCGCCAGCGGACCGTCGCCTCCCTCGACGAGATTCGCGAAGACATCGCGCGCCGCGTCCTGATCGCGG
>CAZTJX010000046.1:0-5288 GCA_964613755.1 uncultured Demequinaceae bacterium
GGAGCGACCATGGACGACGAGAGTCCCGCGGAACAGACGCTGTCGATCGACTCGCGCACCCCGGAGGCGGAAGCGAGCCCCCATCACCTGAGCGCCCAGGACCAGGCGGCGGTGGACGCCCTTCCCCTGGGATCTGCGTTGCTCATCGTGCACCACGGCCCGAATGCGGGCGCGCGCTTCCTGCTCGATCAGGATGAGACGACCGCGGGCCGTAGCGTCGACGGTGACATCTTCCTCGACGACGTCACCGTTTCCCGCGAGCACGTCCGCTTCGTTCGCAAGGACGGTGGCTTCTTCGTCAAGGACGCGGGTTCGCTCAACGGCACCTACGTCAACTACGAGCGTGTGACGAGCCATAAGCTCGAGAGCGGCGACGAGGTCCACATCGGGAAGTACCGACTCACCTTCTACCCCGGCCCCTCCTGAGCATGCCGTCGGCCTTCGCCGCCGTCCCCTTGCCGGATCGGGCACCTTCGCACACACCCGAGAACGAGCGCGTCCCACCGGAAGGGACGTGGCCGCATGCCCTCTCGCACGATCCGCTCATGCGCCTCTCCGATGTCTTGGCGATCATCCAGCCGGAATTCCCTGCCCTCTCCCCGTCCAAGTTGCGTTTTCTCGACGCCCAGGGCCTCGTCGTTCCCCAACGGACGGGAAGTGGATACCGGCAGTACTCGCCCGCCGATGTCGAGCGCCTGAGGTTCGTCCTGCGCGAGCAGCGCGATCACTTCCGACCGCTCTCCGTCATCGCCGAACGACTCGCCGCGCTCGACGCGGGTGAGGCTCGCGAGGCCGTTCTCCCGCACGAGGTGGGAGAGGAACGGGCGCCCTGGCTTACCGCGGCCGAGCTCGCCCGCCTCTCCAATGTCGACCCAGATCTCGTGGTGGAACTCGACGCGGGGGGCATTATCGAGGCGGGAATGCCTGGCAAGTACCGCCGAGAGGCGATCGCCGTGGTGCACGCGGCTGCGGAGTATCTCGCCGCAGGGGGCGATACTCGCGCGATCCGGGTTCTGCGGAATGCCGCCGCCCGCGAGGCGGATCGGGCGAAGGCCGTCGCCTCGCCCCTGCGGGCCAAGGGAGAGCATGGAGAGGCCGCGAATGCCGCGGGGGAGCTCGGAGAGGCCGCAGCCCAGTTCTTCGGAGCCGTGGTCCGACACTCGCTCGAGCGTTACTGATGTGACGGGTGCGACACGCCCGTCCACGAGTTCGCGCGTCTTCCGGGCCGCCCCCGGCCCGGGGCGGTAGCCTTGGTACACACGGTGGCGACCCGCCCAAGAATGACACTCCGGCGTGACTGGCAGCACGACTTTCGAGGAGGACGCGATGGCCCGGGATGACCGCACCGACGCGAACCTCGTGAGCGACCAGGGCCTGCTTTTCCGCGATGGACTGCCCAACCTCGACGAGCAGGCTGGTTACCGCGGTCCCACCGCCTGCAAGGCCGCCGGCATTACGTATCGTCAACTCGACTACTGGGCACGCACGGGCCTCGTGGAACCCACGGTGCGTTCCGCCACCGGCTCGGGCACGCAACGTCTCTACGGCTTCCGCGACATCCTCGTCTTGCGTGTCGTCAAGCGCCTCCTCGACTCGGGCGTCTCGCTGCAGCAGATCCGCACGGCCGTTTCGCACCTGCGTGAGCGAGGAGTCGAGGATCTCGCCCGGATCACCCTGATGAGCGACGGCGCCTCCGTATACGAGTGCACATCCGACGACGAGGTCATCGACCTCGTTCAGGGAGGCCAGGGCGTCTTCGGCATCGCGCTTGGCAAGGTGTGGCGCGAACTCGAGGGTTCCCTCGCCTCCTTCCCCGTCGACCGCACAGACGACGTTCGCCACGCCGCTCCCGAAGCCGTCGACGAGCTTGCGCTTCGACGTCGGGCCCGCAGTCAAGCGGGCTGAGCAGCCCCGTTTCGCCCGCCGTCGCGGCGCCGCACGCGATGTTCCCTCGCTCATCGCCGTCGTTGGATGCCTCCCCATAAACCTGGCAAGATGAGGCCAAGTGGCGGAGGGAAACACATGTTCCACAAGGTTCTCGTGGCGAACCGTTCGGAAATCGCGGTGCGCGCGTTTCGCGCCGCGTATGAGCTCGGGCTGAAGTCCATCGCGGTCTTCCCGCACGAGGACCGCATGTCCGAGCACCGTCTCAAGGCGGACGAGGCGTACGAAATCGGTGAGGTCGGCCACCCCGTCCGCGCCTACCTCGATGTCGACGAGATCGTACGCGTCGCGCGCCTCTCGGGGGCGGACGCCGTCTACCCGGGATACGGGTTCCTCGCAGAGAACGTGGCATTCGCGCAACGGTGCAAGGACGAGGGCCTGGTCTTTATCGGCCCACCACCGGAGGTCCTGGCCAGGGCGGGCGACAAGGTCGCCGCGCTGAAGGCCGCCCGCGACGCGGGGATTCCCGTGCTCGCCTCGTCACAGCCGTCCAAGGATCCCGCGGAGTTGGCCACATGGGCCGAGGACGTGGGCTTTCCCCTGTTCGTCAAGGCCGTCGCCGGCGGGGGAGGACGCGGCATGCGCCGCGTCGAGGCTCAGGGTGACCTCGAGGAGTCGCTGGCCGCGGCGATGCGCGAGGCCGAGAGTGCGTTTGGAGATCCGACGGTCTTCCTTGAGCGCGCCGTGCTCGCCCCCCGCCATATTGAGGTCCAGATCCTCGCCGACGCCCACGGCAATGTCATTCACCTCTTCGAGCGCGACTGCTCCGTGCAGAGGCGGCACCAGAAGGTCATCGAGATCGCGCCCGCGCCGAATCTCGATCCCACGCTCCGCGACGCCCTGTGCCACGATGCCGTCGCCTTCGCGAAGAGTCTTGGGTACGTCAACGCCGGCACCGTCGAGTTTCTCGTTGCGACGGAGGGGGAGCGTGCGGGGGAGCACGTCTTTATCGAAATGAATCCCCGTATCCAGGTGGAGCACACGGTGACCGAGGAGGTCACCGGCGTCGACCTCGTGGTCTCCCAACTCCGTATCGCCCAAGGTGAGACGCTCGAGGACCTTGGATTGCGGCAGGAATCCATTTCCGTCACGGGCTTCGCCCTCCAGAACCGCATCACAACCGAGGACCCCGCGAACGGATTTGTCCCCGACACCGGCCGAATCACCGCGTACCGCTCGCCGGGTGGTGCTGGGGTTCGCCTCGATGGCGCGACGGGGCTCGCGGGAGGGCGGGTGACGGGCCACTTCGACTCGCTCCTGGTGAAGCAGACCTGCCGCGGTCACGACTTCAAGCAGGCAGTAACCCGATCGAGGCGAGCCCTCGCCGAGTTCCGGATCCGCGGCGTCACGACGAACATCCCCTTCCTTCTCGCGGTTCTGGGTGATCCGGACTTCCAGAAGGGTGGGGTCACCACCTCCTTCATCGACGAGCGCCCCCACCTTGCGCGCGCGATCCCCACCGCCGATCGGGCGACCAAGCTCCTCGCGTATATCGGTTACGTCTCCATCAATCGCCCGAACGGCGCGCCGAAGGATCCTCCCTCCTTTCCCCGGATCAAGCTCCCGCACGCCGATCTCGACGTCGATCCCCCCTCGGGCGCGCGCCAGAGGCTCCTCGAGCTCGGACCGGAACGTTTCGCCGCGGAACTGCGCGCTCAGAAGGCACTCGCGGTCACGGAGACGACCTTCCGCGACGCCCACCAGAGTCTCCTCGCAACGAGGGTCCGCACCTACGACCTCCTCGGGGCCGCAGGCACGATCGCCCGCACGACGCCGCAACTGCTTTCGATGGAGGCCTGGGGTGGGGCAACCTTCGATGTCGCGCTTCGCTTCCTCCACGAGAGCCCCTGGCAGCGGCTCGCGGACCTACGTGACGCGATGCCCAACATCCCGCTGCAGATGCTCCTGCGGGGCCGCAACACCGTCGGCTACACGCCCTACCCCGACGAGGTCGCCCATGCCTTCATCGACGAGGCGACCACCTTCGGTGTCGACATCTTCCGGATCTTCGACTCGCTCAATGACGTCGGACAGATGCGGCCCGCGATCCAGGCCGTTCGCGACGGGGGTGTTGGCCTTGCCGAGGCGGCGCTGTGCTACACGGCCAACCTCGCCGATCCCGACGAACAGCTCTACACGCTCGACTACTACCTGAGGCTCGCTGATCAACTCGTCGAGGCGGGTACTCACATCCTCGCGATCAAGGACATGGCGGGCTTGCTTCGCCCGCAGGCCGCGCGCGTCCTCGTCTCGGCCCTCCGTGAGCGTTTCGATGTCCCCGTCCACCTGCACACGCACGACACCGCGGGAGGTCAACTCGCGACCCTCCTGGCGGCCTCCGAGGCGGGCGTCGATGCCGTCGACGTCGCGAACGCGGCGATGGCCGGTACAACCTCCCAACCCTCGATGAGCGCCCTCGTCGCGGCGCTCGAGCACACCGATCGAGACACCGGGATTTCGCTGGCCGCATGCGAGGACATGGAACCCTACTGGGAGAGCGTCCGCCGCGTCTATCGCCCGTTCGAGAGTGGCCTGCCAGGGCCGACGGGGCGCGTCTACCGGCACGAGATCCCGGGAGGCCAACTCTCCAACCTTCGGCAACAGGCGATCTCCCTGGGTCTCGGCGACCGGTTTGAAGAGATCGAGGACACGTACGCCGCTGTCGACCGGATACTGGGACGCCTCGTCAAGGTGACTCCCTCTTCCAAGGTGGTGGGAGACCTCGCCCTACAGCTCGTCAGCGCGAGCGCCGATGTCAACGACTTCGAGGAGAACCCCGGCTCGTACGACTTGCCCGATAGCGTCCTTGGCTTCCTCGAGGGCGAGCTAGGGGTGCCGGCGGGAGGTTGGCCGGAGCCATTCCGGACCAAGGCACTCGCGGGACGCAAGCCCGTGAGCAAGAAGTCAAACCTCACCAAGGACGACCGCGAGGCACTCACCAAGCCCGGGGTTCGTCGCCGCAGGAGACTCAATCACCTACTCTTCCCTGGGCCGTCCAAGGAATTCGAGGAGGCCACGAGTGCCTACGGTGACATCTCCGTGCTTGACACCTACCACTACCTCTATGGGACGACGCCCGGCGGGGCCGAGGAGATCGGCATTGAGGTGGAGAAGGGCGTCAAGATGCTCGTCACGCTCGAGGCCATAGGCGAGCCGGACGACCACGGCACCCGTACGCTCATCTTCAATCACAACGGCCAGATCCGTCCGGTCGTCGTTCGCGATGAGGCCGCGTCCGTCGAGGTCATTGCGCGGGAGAAGGCCGACCCCGCCGTGCCCGGCGAGATTGCCGCCCCCTTCTCGGGGGCCGTCACCTCCGCCGTCGAGCTTGGAGCCAAGGTCTC
>CAZTJX010000046.1:5298-6547 GCA_964613755.1 uncultured Demequinaceae bacterium
ACACGGTCGCGACGATCGAGGCCATGAAGATGGAGGCCGCGATTACCACCCCCGTTGCGGGAACGGTGATGCGTGAACTCATCCACAAGACCGAGACGCTCGCGGGGGGCGATTTGATCGTCGTTGTCCAATAAGCCCGCCAAGGGACCTTCGTCCCCAGCGACTCCCGCAGCAGCGTAGGACGATGAAGGGGTCCAAAGGAGGCCGCCCATGAAGGTACTGGTTGCCGTTGGCTCCAAGTACGGCGCTACGAGGGAGATCGCGCAGACGATCGCCGAAGTACTCCGGGATTTCGGATTCGATGCCCTGTGGCACGACGCCAGGGATGTTGAGAACCTCGCCTCCTTCGACGCCGCGATTATCGGAAGCGCCGTGTACGGCGGTTTCTGGCGCCGAGACGCGTCGAGCCTGATTCACGATCATGCCGAGGAATTGCAGAAGATTCCCGTGTGGCTCTTCTCCAGCGGACCCGTGGGCCTGCCCCCACGCCCGACCGAACCCGCGGGGGAGGGCGATTCCCTCGTTGATGTGATCAACGCCCACGGTCACATCATGTTCAGCGGATACCTCAACCCCGAGCGCCTCAACTTCGGCGAGCGGGCCATCATTCGTGGACTGAAGGCCTCGGTGGGCGACTACCGCGAGTGGGGTCAGGTCAAGAATTGGGCGCGCGAGATCGCGCACCAACTCACCAAGATCTCGCAGCCGAAGAGCGAGAGGATCCGCGAGACGACGGCCGAGTAGCCACGTTTCCCTCCGGGTCTCCTGCCCCGCGACGGCTCCCCTCACGTACCCCCTTTACGTATAGCCTGAGTGTGTACTGAGCGCGCCCGCGAGAAAGGGGCCCCGTCATGGACGCCGCCATCCAGATCGAGAATCTCACCAAGACCTTCGGAAGAACCAGGGCCCTTGACGGGCTCGACCTGACCGTCGAGGTGGGGGAGGTCCATGGGCTGCTCGGTCCCAACGGCGCCGGCAAGTCGACGACCATCCGCGTGCTCCTTGGCCTTCTGCGCGCCGACTCCGGAGTCGCCCGACTGCTGGGGGGAGACCCCTGGACCGACGTCGAGTCACTCCATCGGCGCCTCGCATACGTCCCCGGCGAGGTCATGCTGTGGCCGAATCTCAGCGGGGGAGAGGTCATCGACCTCCTGGGCCGGGTTCGCGGCGGGCTCGACCCCAAGCGCAGGGCCAACCTCCTCGAGCGTTTCGACCTCGACCCCACGAAGAAATCGCGCGCGTACTCCAA
>CAZTJX010000046.1:6557-10400 GCA_964613755.1 uncultured Demequinaceae bacterium
CAATCGACAGAAGGTCGCCCTCGTCGCGGCCCTCTCTTCTGACGTTGAGCTCCTGCTCCTCGACGAGCCTACGGCGGGCCTCGACCCCCTCATGGATGCGGTCTTCCGCGAGGCCGTCCACGATTTCCGCGACCGGGGTCGGACTCTCTTTCTCGCGAGCCACATCCTCTCCGAGGTCGAGGCTCTCGCGGACAGGGTGAGTATCATTCGCGACGGCAAGACGGTCGACGTCGGCAGCCTCGAACAGATGCGTCACCTCGCACGCATCTCCATCACCGCCAATGTGGCACGCGGGGCGTCGGCAATGGCCAAGCTCAAGGGCGTGCATCACTTCCGCACGCAGGGGGACCGCGTCGAGTTCGACGTCGATCCCGATGAGCTCAGTGGCGCGCTCGCCGCGCTGGCCAAGTCCGGCGCGACGAGCCTGACGAGCCACCCGCCGACGCTCGAGGAGATCTTCCTGCGTCACTACTCCGACGAGCGGACCGCGAGGGAATCGAAAGCCCCGGTGGCGTTGTGAGTGCGGTGGCGTTGTGAGCTCGTTCGCGGGAACCCGCGCCCTCGTGCGCCTCGCCCTTCGGCGCGACCGCGTCGCCGTCCCGGTGTTCATCGGGGTGATCGTTCTGATGGTCACCTTCGGGGCGTCGGCCACCATCGACCTCTATCCGACCCTGGCCGAACGCATCCAGGCGGCCACGGTGATCAATACGGCGACGTCGACCCTCGCCATGTTCGGTCCGATCCACGACCCCACCTCGATCGGCGCGCTCTCCATCTTCAAGACCGGAACCATGTGCGTCCTGGCGGTCGCCATCTTCGGGGCCCGCATCGTCGTTCGGCACACGCGCGCCGAGGAGGAGACTGGGCGTCTCGAACTCCTCGGTGCCGCGGTCGTGGGGCGAAGGGCGCCGCTGACGGCGGGCGTGATCGTCTCGGCGGGCGCGGTGGTGATCACGGGGCTGCTCTCGGGCCTCGGTCTCTACGCCGCGGGATTGCCCGCCACCGGCTCGCTTCTCTTCGGCGCCGGGATGGCGACCGTGGGAGTGCTCGGCGCCGCGCTCGGCGCGGTCGCCGCCCAACTGAGCATGACCGCTCGCGGCTCCGCCGGCATGGCCACGGGAGCGATCGGCGTCGCCTACCTGTTTCGCGCCGTAGCAGATGCCTCGTCGGGGGGCTCGCTCGCCTGGCTCACCTGGCTCTCACCACTCGGCTGGTGGCAGCAGATCCGTCCCTACGCGGGAGATCGAGCTTGGCCGTTGGCGCTCCTCCTTGCGCTCGCCGTCCTTCTCCTTGCCACCGCGTACGCCTTCGCGACGCGGCGGGACTTCGGGGGAAGCCTCGTGGCGGATCGCGCGGGGCGCGCCGAGGGCGGGCGCCTTCTCGGAAGCCCCCTTGGCCTCGCGTGGAGGCTCCAGCGGACCTCGTTCTGTATCTGGGCGACCACCTACGCCCTCGTCGGCGCCATGGTCGGCGGGCTCGCCGGAAGCGTCGGGGGATTCCTCAGCAACCCCACCGTGCGCGATCTCTTCGACAAGCTCGGCGGCACGTCCATCCTCAGCGACGCGTTCATGACCGTCGAGCTCACGTTCCTCGCCGTCGGCGCCTCGGCCTTCGGCCTGCAATCCGTCCTGCGGGCCCGCGCGGAGGAGATCGGAGGCCGCGCCGACCCGATGCTCGCCGCCGCGACCACGCGCGTGAAGTGGCTGGGCGGCTACCTCGTCGTCGCCCTCGCGGGATCCGTCGGGCTCATGGCCATCGTCGGCGCCACCGCGGGACTGACGAGCACCGGAGCCGTCGACACGCCGAACCAGTGGGGGAGGGTCCTCGCCGCCGCGCTCGTCCAGATCCCGGCCATCTTCGTGGTCATCGGGATCGGGATTGCCGGCTTCGGGATCGCCGGGCGCCTCAGCCTCGCCGGGTGGACCGCGCTCGTCACCTTCCTGATCCTGGGGGAGTTCGGCCAGCTCTTCAGCATTCCGCAGGCGATGATCAACCTCTCGTCGTTCGCGCACACGCCGCGGCTTCCCGGCGGCACATTCGAGTGGTCGCCCGTCGCATGGCTTGTAGGTATTGCCGTGGTTCTGGGCGCCGTTGGCCTCGCCGCCTTCCGGCGGCGCGACGTCGATTAGCTCCTGGCGACGTCTACGGTATTCCCCCGGCGGGGGAGCGAGGCCTCGATCAGCGCAATAATCGCGGCGTCATCCGGGTCGACCTTCGTGCGGAATCGGTGCACGGCCCCATCGGGCGTCACCAGGAACTTCTCAAAGTTCCAGCGAACCCTGCCAGCCTTGCCGTCCGAGTCGCGCGCCTTCGTCAGCTGAGCGAACAGAGGGTGAGAGTGGCGGCCGTTGACCCGGACCGTCTCGAACATCGGAAACGTCACCCCGTAGTTCATCTCGCAGAATTCCTGGATCGCGTCCGAAGAGCCAAGTTCCTGAAGGAACTGGTTGCTCGGGAAGCCCAGCACCGTGAATCCGCGGTCGCGGTACGTCTCGTAGAGCCGCTCCAGGGCCTTGTACTGCGGCGTGTAGCCGCACCGCGACGCCACGTTGACGATCAGCGTGACATCGCCAGCGAATTCCGCCAGCGTCGTTGCCCTGCCATCGATGGTCGTGAGGGGAGTGGCGTCGAGGTTCATGGCTAGTCAACGCCGGACACCGGTGCGCGCATTCCGGTCGAGCCGCAGAGGGGGCGAACCGGATACCATGCTTGCCACACGAACGGGATGGGGGAGTAGATGAGTATCGCATTCCTAGTGACGACCCTCGTGGTCGTCGCCACTCCCGGAACGGGCGCCGTCTACACCATCGGAGCGGGGCTTTCGCGTGGATGGCGAGCGAGCGTCGTCGCCGCGTTTGGCTGCACGCTGGGCGTGTTGCCCCACATGGTGTCCGCGATTACGGGACTTGCCGCGCTTCTCAACGCCAGCGCGATCGCCTTCCAGGGCGTCAAGTGGCTCGGCGTCGCCTACCTACTCTTCCTGGCGTGGCAGACCCTGCGCGACACGTCGCAGATTGAAGTGGACGCCTCGCACTGCAGGACCACTGACAGGAGCGCTGGGGGAGTGACCCGAACGAGACAGGGTCTCCCTCTGCGCCGGGCGTGGGCGGATCTCTAGAGCGACGAGGACGGCCGAGTGACAACTACGTCGTACTGCGACCCGGAGTGCATCGGGAGAGCCTGGAAGACGCCGATCGCCACCAAAGCCAGGATCGTTCCTGCAACCATGACTCGACTCATCACTGCGGTCGTTCTCGCTCCGAGGCGCCGCCGCAAATAGGCCAGTAGAGCAAGGCCCAGGAGACCTCCGGCAGAGTTCGTGATGACATCGGTGATATCGAAACCGCCCGTGGAAATCACGTGCTGGGTGGTTTCGAGAGCCAGACTCGCTCCCGCGAAGATGCACGTTGCCTTCCACCTGTGCCACGAGGGAGCAAGCATCCCGAGGTAGAGGCCAAAGGGAACAAAGAACGCCATGTTTACGAGAACCTCGAGAGGCGCGCTTGCTCCAGCCTCAGCGCTCGATACGAACGGGATCAGTTTGATGGGGCGAGTGAACGATGAAGCCCTCCCAAAGGAGGGGACATCGAGCTTCCACACCACGATCCAGGCAAGGAGTACGAGATAGATCACCAACAGCGCGATCACGAGACGGCGCGACTGCTGTGGCGTGAGTTCACGCATATGGGACTCGGCCATGCCTGTCATCGTATGGCCGCGTCGACGAAGAGGCGCCATCCCGTAGGCGTCGGCGTGTCCACGATCCGCTGTGGTGTGCAGTGGGGGGAGAGTACCGGAGGGGCTTCCTGACGCAAGTTGACATAATGTTCATTATCGGCGTTG
>CAZTJX010000047.1:0-3895 GCA_964613755.1 uncultured Demequinaceae bacterium
CTCACAGCGCAAGGACCCTCGTGGCAAACATCAAGTCGAACATCAAGCGGATCGGCACGAACGAAAAGGCTCGCCTCCGCAACGTCGCCGTGAGGTCGGAACTCAAGACCCACGTGCGCCGCGTCCGCGAGGCCATCGCCGCGGGCGACAAGAAGAGCGCCGAACTCGCCCTCAAGACGGCTTCGGTCAAGCTCGACAAGGCCGCCAGCAAGGGCGTCATCCATGAGAACCAGGCGGCAAATCGCAAGTCGGCCCTCGCTAAGGCCGTGAGCGCCCTCTAGCAGCGCGACGCGCGGAGCGGCCGATGTGCCACCTTCCCGCGCCAGGCATCGCTAGGGTCTGGGGTGTGACCCACTACCCCGACGCTCCCCGGGTGTGGCACCTTCCGCATGCCGACATCGATACCGAACCCGAGGTTCGTCGTGTGCTCCTGGGACGCCAGGGGATCTTCTCCTTGGAGCGCGAACTCCGTGGCTTCGAACTCCTCTTCCGGGCGCCGGGACGCGATGGTCTTCGGATCGACTTGTGGAACGCGCGTCAGCAGGATCGCGCAACGGAGCATGTTCTCGCAGCGGCGTTCTTCGGTGGTCCCGATGTATCGGAAGGACTTCCCCTCTTCGTGAACTTCACAAGGTCGTATCTTGTCAATCGCGAGGGGTACCTGCGCCCGCCGCAAGAAATCGTTCTCGAAGTCGTCGAGTCCGCACACGCGGACGCCTCGCTCTTCGACCGATTGGCCGAGTTGAAGGCAGCCGGCTACCAAGTCGCCATCGACGACTTCCTTGGCACCGACAGCCAAAGGCTCCTGCTCGATCTCGCCGATTTCGTAAAGATCGACTATCGCGACCTCAGCAGGCGCGGACCTCGGCTTGTGGACGCCGCCCGCACCTCGCACTCGATGCTCATCGCCGAACGGATCGAGACGGAGCCCATGTTCGAGGAGTGCAGGGATCTGGGGTTCGAGCAGTTCCAGGGCCACCTCTTCGAGAAGGCGGTCATCCTCGAGCGGGCAGAGCTCGCAGCGGAGTCCACCGGAATCTAGGCCGACGCGAGGCTTGCGATCGTGCGCACGGCGCGCTCGACCGCGAAGCGCGGGTCCCGACTCGCACCCTTGACCTGGGCGTCGGCCTCGGCAAGCGTCTCGATCGCCTCGGCGATCGTGTCCGCAGTCCAGAGCCGCAGATCTCGCCGAGCGCGCTCGACCTGCCATGGCGCCAGTCCAAGATCCCTCGTCGGGTCGAGTCCCCTCCCCCGAGACGCGCCCACCTTCGCCAGTGTTCGGATCTTCGAGGCCACGGCGGCGATCAACGGAACGGGATCCGTTCCGGTATCGAGCGCGTGTCGGACGAGCACGAGCGCCTCTCCCACCTTCCCCGCGATCGCGGCATCGGCCACGGCGAATCCGGTCGCGTTGACCCTGCTCCCGTAGTAGCGGGTGACCTCGTCGGCGGAGACGGGTCCTGTGACATCGCTCATGAGTTGGTGGCACGCCGCCGCGAGTTCCGCGGCATCCGCGCCAATCGCATCCACGAGCGCACGGATCGCCTGGGGGCGTGTTGTCCGGTGCGCTCGGGAGAACTCTCCCTCGACGAAAGCGAGGGCGTCGGAGTCCTTCTTGACCGCGGGGCACAGGAATTCGCGAGCACCCGCGGCCCGGAAAGCCTCGAGCACCTTCTTACCCCTCACCACGCCAGAGTGCACGAGCGCGACCACAACCTCGGGATCGGGCGCCCCTGCATACGCGATGGCATCATCGACGAAGGCGTCGCTCATGGATTCGCCCTCCTCCACGATCACGACGCCCGGCTCGGCGAAAAGGCTCGGGCTCGTCGCAGCGCGGAGGGCTCCTGGCGCGTAGTTGGCCGCAGAAAGCCTGCCGACGGAGACGGTTCCATCGTTCGATCGGACATCCGCGATCATGGCCGCGATCGCTCGCTCCGCGAGCAACTGTTCGGGGCCGACGACCAAGACGAGCGGCGCAGCCGACGCTCGGTCCCAGCCCTGCGGACCCGTCCGCCTCCCGCCCCGTGCCTCCATGCCCCCAGCCTGCCACGGCCGAGGGGCAGGCCGTGGACACCGATACCGTGCCGTCGTGCCCCACATTGATCTCGCCGCACTCATCGGTCCTGAGGACGACGGCTCCCGTGCGCGCGTACTGCTCGATCGTGCCTGAAGATGGATGCCCGTACGGGTTGTCAGCGCCGACACTAATCGCCGCGATCCGGGCGGCGAGACTTAGGCGGGCATCCTGGTTCGGGGATCCGTGGTGCGCGACCTTCACGAGGTCAACCGCGAGGGCACGCCCCGGAACGCGATCGAGCGACGATTGTCCCCCCGACTGCAGGTCTCCAAGCGAGAGGAAGGTCACGCCGTCCGCCTCCCCCCAGGTGACGAGTGACGCGTCATTGACCCCGGCGTCGGTGCCTACCGCCACTCGGGCCATGTGCCAGACGACGAGGCGCACCCACCCGATCGTCGCTCCCGTCCCGGGAGTCGGCGTTGAGACGGGGATTCCCGAGGCGCGCAACGCCACTGCGGCCCGATTTCGCCCCTCCCCCCATGCGGCAGCCGAGACCCATGCCCGCTCCACGACGACGCTCGCGAGCACCTCGCGGATGGCGCCGTCGTGATCGCCGTGTGGGTGCGTAAGGATGAGGAGCGGCACGGTCGAGACTCCATGGGTGCGAAGGCATTCCACACCCGCTCCACCGGGTGGACCGACGTCGATCATGACGGCCGCGTGAGATCCCGCTCGCAGCAATATAGCGTCGCCTTGGCCGACATCACAGACGGCGATCCTCCACTCGCCGGGCGCGACTCGCATCCCCCCAACAAGCGCCTCGCGAACGGGGGGAGCCGCCGCGACGATGGCGAGGGTGGCGATCGCCGCCGCGATCCGGGCCCACCCCACGACACGACGAGCGCTTGTCGACACGATGAGCGCCACCGAACACGTGGCAGCGAGGAGCGCCCCCGTCGCCCCCGACGGCCACGGCAACCACGCCGCCGGCGCGTGCGCGAATCCGTCCGCCGCCCAGGCAATGGGCCACGCAGGGAGGCTTGCCACCGAGGCAAGACCGGGGCCCAGCTCGGGAAGCACAACTGTGGCCGCGACGCCGAGTAGCCCAAGGATGGTCGTCACGATCGCGCACGGCATGGCGACGAGGTTCGCCGGGATGGCGTACGGGCCCACCCCCGGATTGAGCAGCACGATGACCGGCGCGCACGCCACCTGAGCGGCGACCGGGACCGCCACGATGCGCGCCAAGGCGGGGGTGAACACCCGCGCGAGGTGCGTGGCAAGGACGGGCGACCAGAGGGCGATCGAGGCCGTCGCGAGCACCGAAAGCGCGAAGCCGTACGAGAGCGCCAGATAGGGATCGATGAGCAGGAGTCCGACCACGGCGCTTGAGAGGGCGGCCAGCGCCTGCGCGGGTCGCCCCCACGCGAGGGCGAGGACGACCACCCCGCCCATCCACGCGGCCCGAACGACGCTCGCGCCGGGGAAGACGAGCGCGACGAAGCACGCCATGACCACCGCAAGGACCACGGCCCGCAACGGACGACCCCACCCGAGCGAGCGAACGAAGAATCCCAGCGCGAGCGCGATGGCGGCGAAGTGGGCTCCGGATACTGCGGTGAGATGGGTGAGTCCGGTGACGCGCATGGCGCGGATCTGTTCCCCGTCCATGTCCGTCGTGTCGCCAATGACCATCCCGATGGTCAGGCCCCTGACCTTCGAACTCAGCCCACGGGCATCGTTGCGAAACCCGTCTCGCAGGGAGGCGACGACCGCGGCGGATCCGACCGCTGGCTCGCTCGACGACAGCGCCGCCTCCCATGAGAGGGCGATCGCGCGTCCGGGTGAGACGGGACTCAGCTCCCCTCGAGCCCT
>CAZTJX010000047.1:3905-5413 GCA_964613755.1 uncultured Demequinaceae bacterium
CTCACCCGATCCCCGTTGCCCAACGTCGACCACTCCGGACCCGAGACCACGACGATCGGAGCGTGCGCCGGGTGCGTGACGCCCGCATCGTCCGTCCACTCGTCTACCGCGAGGACGATCCGCCATCGCTCGTCCTCGGCACCGTACCGCGCGACGCCGAGCGGTTCGGGTTCGCCCTGGACGCTGCCAGCGAACGTTATGGGATCTCCCGTCCCGATAATCGCGTCGATACCCCCGGAGTGCCGCGTACTTTCGACGAGGTGCGCACTCACCGTGACGGCGAGAACGACGACGCAGGTGAGCAATGCCGCGCCTGCGAGGCTCCTCACGAGACGTGCAAGCGTTCCCATCACCAGCGCCGCGCCCACCCACCACAGCGGGTGTGCGATCCCAAGAAGCACGCTTTGCGCGGCTAGATAGGCGGCGATGGCCGCGGGCACGAGCCTCGCGTCGTGCCGGGGTTTCACGCGGTCGCGAGACCCTCGAGTCGGGCGACGAGCGCGGGACCGATACCCGATACCCGGTCAAGATCGGTTAGTGCGGTGAATGGACCGTTCGCGGTCCGATCCGCGACGATGCGTTCCGCCAGCACGGGACCGATCCCTGGCAGAGTCTCGAGGTCGGCCGTTCCGGACCGGTTGACGTTCACCGGACCGGAAAGGATCTCCCCCTGTGCGGGAACGTAGATCTGCTCGCCATCGATGAGTGGCCTCGCGAGGTTGACCGCCGAGCGTTCTGCGTTCTCAAGGAAGCCCCCGCTGGCGTCGATCGCGTCGCGTACCCGCGCGCCCTGTACGAAATCGAGGACCCCGGGGCGCGCCACGGCGCCCTCGACGTCGACCACGATCGACGGCGCGGACACTTCCACCGCAGCAGCCGGGAACGAGGCGTCGAGATTCGGGTTTCGTGGCACGGCGGACCACGACACTACTGTCACGACGATCGCGATCACGACGGCGAGGCTTACGACAACTCGGGGCTCCACGCGCCAGCGAACCCCACGCGGTGCCGTCGAGGGGGTCTCTCCATGTGCGGCCTCGTATGCGCGACGGGCCATGCGCGCGAAGCTGTCCCTCACCCGCGCGCGTACCGCCGCCTCGTCCTCGTCCACCCTGTGACCCTAGAAACAGGGGAGAAGGGGGAATCGCGCCGAGGCGCGCGCGGTGAAAACGCCATCCGGAGAACATCCTGGGGACATCGAGAGCCCCGCGCTGCGCCCCCTAGCGCAGTTCGGGCGGCAGGTCGGCGACTACCGCGGCGAACGAGCCCGGCCCACCGTGGACCGCGAGCACCGAGGTTACGGGCGTACGGATGAGCATGGCGAGCCGCGAGTGTCGCGCCTCCAGGACGGCAGCGATATCGTCGGCGTACTCCTGGGCCGCGAGACTCATAATGGCGAGCCCAGGGGCGGGAAGCTCCTCAATGGCGGCCTCGGCTCGCGCGACAACGGCGGCCCTCGCCCGGGGAGTCGTGCGGACGCGCTCAAGGATCACCACGACGCCATCCTC
>CAZTJX010000047.1:5423-9876 GCA_964613755.1 uncultured Demequinaceae bacterium
GCCATCCTCCACGGCGAGCACGGGCCGAATACTGAGTGCGTCGCCCAGCGCGGCCATCGTCGCGGGTACGCGGCCCCCGCGCCTGAGGTATTCAAGGCTGTCCACGGTCAGGAGCATGGAACTCGACGCGGCAACCCGTGCCGCCTCGGCCGCGGTCTCCATTTCGCCCGCACCGGTCCCGGCCTTCGCGGCGGCGGCGAGCGTCGCCCAGCCCGTCCCCATGCCGATGCTCCGCGAGTCGACGACGGTGACGGGAACGGGCGACACCTCGGCCGCAAGTCGGGCGGTGTCGACCGTTCCCGACATCGTGCCGGAGATGTGAACCGAGACGATCCTCTCCGCCCCAGCCGCTGCGGCCTCGCGATAGACCTCCTCGAATGCGCCGACGCTCGGCTGCGAGGTGGAGACCTTGCGTCCCTCGGCGAGGGCCTGAAGGACCTGATCCGGGCCGCCCTCCGTCGGCTCTCGAACGATGTCGCCGTCGATCGACACCTCGAGCGGGACAACGGCAACGCCCCAACGCTCGATCATCTGCTCGGGAAGAGAGGCTCCGGAGTCCGTCACCACGACGACGTGAGAAGTCACGCCGTCAGCGTATCCCCCCTCGAGACGACTCCGGACAGACCTACCCGACGACGATGTTGACCAGGCCCGGGGGCTTGACGATGACGGTGCGGATGGAGCCCTCACCGATCGCGCGCCGAGCACCCGCCGTCGCGAGCGCGAGTTCCTTCAGCTCGGCCTCACCTATCGACGGTGGGACCTCCAGGCGATCGCGGACCTTACCCATCACCTGGACGATACACGTCACCTTCTCCTCGACGAGGAGGGCGGGATCCACCGTCGGCCAGGCGGCCCGCGCGACGTTCTCGTGACCCAACATCGACCACATGTCCTCGGCGCAATACGGGGCGACGAGGCTCAGCAGGATCGCGACCGCCTCTGCGGCCTCGCGGACGGCGGGGTCGGCCGCGCCCGGACCGGAGTCGATCGCCTTGCGAGTGATATTGACGAGTTCCATGGCGCGCGCGACCGCGACGTTGAATCGGAGCCCCTCGATAAGCCCCTCGCACTCGTGGAGCGTCTTGTGCGTGGTGGCGCGCAGGGCGGCGTCGCCCGACGCCGGGTCCGTCCCGGGCTCGCTCGTCACGTCGCGCGCGAGGCGCCACGCGCGCGCCAGGAACTTCCTGCTGCCCTCGGGAGAGACGTCGGCCCAGTCGATGTCGTCCTCCGGCGGCCCCGCGAACACCATCGTGAGGCGCACGGCGTCGACGCCGAACTCGTCGAGTTGCTCGGATAGCCGGACGAGGTTGCCGCGCGACTTGGACATCGCCGAGCCGTCCATGCCGACCATGCCCTGATTGAGGAGGCGCGTAAACGGCTCGTCGAACTCCACAAGCCCCATGTCGCGAAGCGCCTTGGAGAAGAAGCGCGCGTAGAGCAGGTGGAGGATTGCGTGGGTCACGCCGCCGACGTATTGGTCCACGGGCGCCCAGCGCATCGCCTCGGCGACGTCGAATGGCCCGTCCTCCTTGTCCGGCGAGAGATAGCGCAGGTAGTACCAGGACGAGTCGACGAAGGTGTCCATCGTGTCCGTGTCACGGGATGCCCCCTTGCCGCACTCGGGGCAGGTGGTCGCGACCCAGTCCGTCGCCGCCGCAAGAGGCGACTGACCCTTGGGAGAGAGGTCAAGGCCCGCGCTGTCCGGCAGGCGCACGGGAAGCTGGTCGTCGGGCACGGCCACCTCGCCGCAGTCGTCACAGTGGACGATCGGGATAGGCGTGCCCCAGTAGCGCTGGCGCGAGATGAGCCAGTCGCGCAGCCGGTAGTTCTTGGCCGCGACGCCGACGCCGTCCTTGGCAAGGATCGCAGTGATCGTCGCGATCGCCTCGGCCTTGGCGAGCCCGTCGATCGGCGGGGAATTGACGACGACGCCGTCGCCCGTCGTCGCGATGCCCGATTCGGCGGGATCGGGAAGGGGTGCGCCGGACTCGTCACGGCAGTCGAGGACGACGCGGACGGGGAGGCTCATCGCCCTGGCGAAGTCGAGGTCGCGCTGGTCGTGGGCGGGAACCGCCATGATCGCGCCGTGCCCGTAGTCCGCGAGGACGTAGTCGGAGACCCAAATCGGGAGGCGCTCGCCGTTCACGGGATTGGTCGCGTAGCGCTCAAGGAAGACGCCGGTCTTGGGGCGGTCCGTTGCGAGGCGCTCTATCTCCGTTGCCGCCTTGACGTCCTCGACGTAGGCGGCGAACGCCTCTTTGACCCGCGCGTCGGCGCCCTCCACGAGCTCCGCTGCGAGGTCGGAGTCCGCGGCGACGACCATGAAGGTCGCGCCGAAGAGCGTATCGGGGCGGGTGGTGTAGATGCTGATAGGCTCTGGGCGGCCCTCGATTGAGAACTGGACGTCCGCTCCCGAGGAGCGGCCGATCCAGTTTCTCTGCATCGCGATGACGCGATCCTGCCACGCCCCACGCAACGTCTCGAGCCCATCGAGCAGCTCGTCCGCGTACTCGGTGACCTTGAAGTACCACTGGGTGAGCTTCTTCTTGGTGACGGGCGTGTCACAGCGCTCGCACAGACCCGCGACGACCTGCTCGTTCGCGAGCACCGTCTGGTCGGTGGGACACCAATTGACGAGCGAGGGCTTGCGGTAGGCGAGACCCCGCTCGAACATGCGGGTGAAGATCCACTGATTCCAGCGGTAGTACTCGGGGCGGTGGGTTGCGAGGACGCGGTCCCAGTCGAACGAGCACGCGTAGCGCTCCATCGAGGTGCGCTGCTGGGCGATGTTCGCCTCGGTCCATTCGGCGGGGTCGAGTTTGTTCTTGATGGCCGCGTTCTCCGCGGGAAGGCCGAACGAGTCCCAGCCGATGGGATGGAGGACGTTGAAACCCCGGAGCACCCAGTAGCGGGCGAGCACGTCACCGAGCGCGTATGCCTCCGCGTGGCCCATGTGGAGGTCACCCGAGGGGTAGGGGAACATGTCGAGGACGTACTTGGTCGGACGCGCGTCTCCCGCCTCGCCGCTGCGGAAGGGTTGCCATGTCTTCCACGCAGGGAGCCACTTCTCCTCGAGCGCGCGGAAGTCGTACCTGGTCTCGTCCGTCTCGTCAGTCACGGCGCGATTCTACCGGGACCACCAGTGGCAATCCGTCCGGCGTCGCTAGCCCGTCGTCGTGGGATGGACGATCCGGCCCTGGGCATCGAGATCGTCGAACAACTCGCCGGGGTACACCCAGATCCAGAGCCCCTGTACCGCAGATCCCTCGAGGGGCAGCGCGCCCGCGGTCAACGCAGGCGAATACTCCCCTGAGGCAAAGACGAGGTCAGACGGGGGTGGCTCCGGCGTCGAGTAGAGGAGGAAATCGCGCGGGTACGCCCAGAAGCGGTAGCCGTTCTGGTTGACCAAGACGTAGAGGGAGTTGGCGGGCGCGTAGACCGGAATGTCCTCGGGGATCCCCGCGAGCGCCGTTATCAGGGGAGGCCCCATGCGCACGTCATACTCGGGAGGCGCGATCGTGTGCTGATCCGTGAAGAGTGACGCGGCGATGAAGTACGCGAAGACGAATCCGACGAAGAAGAGTCGTCTGCTCGCGAGCATGAGCGCCAGCAGGAAGACGACCAGGAACACGAAGGCGATCGCGGCCCACGGGTCGACCGTATTCCTGTGCTGGAGGTCAACGTCGAGCATGAACGCCACCTCGGGAATGTGGAGACCCCACCAATCGCCACCGGGTGGGATATTCGGCACGGTCCACACAAGGAAGGCCCCGGTCGCGACGACCCCGCCCGCGGCGATGGCCGCCCGCACCCTGCCCGAGACATGGTTCAGAACGAGGATCATCCCGAGGAGAGCGAGAACAAGAGAGAAGCAGTTGAAGTACCGCCCGTACACATGGAGGTCGACGCGCTTGTCCAGTTGCTCGGATCCGGCCAGCAGCACGACGAAGAATGCGAACGACCCGCCGAACGCGCCGAGGACCCACCGGGCGAAAGTCGCGCCCTCCTTGGTGCGAGCGCGCGCAACGAGGTAGACCAAGCCGAGGCATGGGAGAGCAAGCCACGGGACGAGGTGATACCACACCTGCGAGGCCAGAATGTCGGCGCCCGCGGCGGCGGGGTTCTCGCGTAGGAGGTCGCCGGTGAGGCTGGCCCGAGTGTCTGCCGCGTACAAGGTCGTCGAGATCCACCGGTAGAGAATCACGCCTCCGCCGACGACCACGACGTAACTGAGGACGGCGGGCCACGCTACGCGCCACGTCTTCCGCGCCAGCGCCAGAAGGGCGAGGCCCCCTGCCGCCGCGAAGACGACCGCGCGACCGTGGGAAACGTACGTTGCCCCGACGAGCACCGCGAAGACCACGGCATTCGTGGTCGTCCTGCTCTTCGCGAGTTCGACGCCACGCCAGACGCTCGCGACCACGAGGAAGGACAGGAGCTGCTCTCCCCA
>CAZTJX010000048.1:0-9790 GCA_964613755.1 uncultured Demequinaceae bacterium
CGTCACCGCGGGCGGGATCGCGCTAGAGGCGGGGGAGTACGAGCTCGACACCGTCATCGGATCCGACGACGTGGTCGCGTCCGTGTTGCCGTCCGGGGGCTTCGTTCTCCTCGACACGACGCTGACCCCGGAGCTCGAGGCCGAGGGCTTCGCACGCGACGTGATCCGCATGGTCCAGGACGAGCGGAAGAACGCAGGGCTCGAGGTGAGTGACAGGATCCGGCTGACGCTCACGGTGCCGGAGGACCGGGTACCGGCGATCCAGGTGCACCTCGCGCTCATCTCGCGCGAGACGCTCGCCTACGATCCGGCCGATCCGGACGTGCCGCTGATCGATGTGGCGACCGGGACGGACGTCATCGTGGCGGTCGCGAAGGTCTAGCCGGGAGGTTTCGGGGTCCGGTGCTCCGTCCACTGGGCGCCGTCCCAGTAACGCATCTGGTCAGCGGCCTCGGAATCCGGGTACCAGCCCGCCGCGGGCTGGCCAGGGGTGGCGGTCTCCTGCTTGTTCTTCGCGGCCTTCACGATGAGCAGGACGATGAGCAGGATGATGAGCGGGGCGGTTATGTAGCCGATCAACTGTGAGGCGTCGTACATGGGTGTCCTCTCCGTGACGCCGGGTACACCCACCGTAGCCCCGGGGACATCAGACTCGCACGGTGAGCGACATCGATCCGGGCTGGTTTCCTTGACGCACAGGGGCCCGGGAATGTTCGCTGCCGCCCTAGGGTTGAACCGTGCAACGCCACAACCCCGACCAAGGAGCATGCTGTGAACGCGAAGAAGGTTGACAGCCCCACAAAGGCCGCAGGCGCGGTCTCCCCGGCGACGGCCACCAAGCTGCGCCGCTACAACGTCCTCATGGGGACGCTGCACCTGGCCCAGGCTGTCGTCGTCCTGATCCTCGCCAATTCCTTCACCCTGCCCGTCGTCGCCACGTTCATGACGAACGCGCCCGGCGTCGAGGACCCGAGCGTCACCTCGCTCTTCGATTTCCGCTACGCGTGGGGCGTCGCCGCGTTCCTGCTCGTCTCGGCGATCGCCCACTACGTCATCGCGTCACCCCAGTACTTCCCGCGCTACATCGCCGGGATCGAGCGCGGCCGGAACTACGCGCGCTGGGTGGAGTACTCGATCTCGTCGTCGATCATGATCGTGCTGATCGCCATGCTCGTGGGGATCGCGGACATCGCGGCCCTGCTCGCGCTCGCGGGTGTCAACGCGTCGATGATCCTCTTCGGCCTGCTTCAGGAGAAGTATGAGACTCCCGGCAAGGGCGTGAGCCTCCTTTCCTACTGGTTCGGCGTCATCGCGGGGGCCATTCCGTGGATCGCGATCGCCATCTACCTCGTCTCGCCCGGCGTCGCCGCCGAGCCGCCCGCGTTCGTCTACGGAATCTTCTTCTCGCTGTTCGTCTTCTTCAACGCCTTCGCGATCGTGATGGTGTTGCAGTACAAGAAGATGGGCAAGTGGTCCGACTACGTGTACGGCGAGTCCACCTACATCCTGCTGAGCCTTGTGGCGAAGTCGCTGCTGGCGTGGCAGGTGTTCGCCGGGACGCTCGCGCCGACGGGCTAGCGAGCGGCGCGGGTCGGGCCCGGTCGCGGGTCCTTGCGACGACTAACAGGTCCCCTGAGCGAGACCCCTCTGCGCGGAATACTCGAAGTCCTTGAGGTCGCCCTTCGGATTGGTTACCCAGACGCACCAATCGGTCGTCCCGGTACCCGAGACGGTTCCGAGAATGACGTTTTCGGACGTGGTGGCAACCCTGACTCCGTCGACCCAGTAGTCACCGCCGTGGACCTCGACGCTCGGAGGTGGGCCGTCGTGGTCCACGTACCAGACGGAGATCTCCATGCCCAGGGTCGCGACGTCGGCCTTCGCCGACGTGTCCGCCGCCTTCTGTCGCTGGCTGTCATAGACGGGGGCGGCAATGGCGGCAAGGACAACCACGACGATCACGCCGAGGGCCATGAGCCCGCCGACGACGCCGAGGACGATCCACAGCACCTTATGGGAACTTCCGCCGCTCGGTGCGACCCCGCCCTGTGGAGCGCCTGCGACTTCGCCGCTCACCGGAGAGGTGTGTTCCGTCCATCGCGCGCCATCCCAGTAGCGCAGGAATCGGGGATCGCTCGGATCCGGATACCAGTTCGGGGCGGGGGCCGGCCCCCCGACGCTTGCGTTCACGGCGTGCCTCCCTCAGCAGCGGCGACATGGACTCGTACCCACGCTAGCGGGTGCGGACGCCGCGCGCCCGTCGAAGGACCCCATCGAAGCTACGAGCAGATCATGAAGATGAGGATCGGGGTGCACGTGCTGTCCCAGCTCGCCGGCACCCCCCACGTCGAGACGAGCACGTGCGCATCGGTCACCGAGGGCGCGTTGTAGGTGCCCGTTGCGATGGTGCACGTCGCGGCACCGCAGACAGCGGATCCCGAGGCGAGGAGGGTGCCCGCGGCGTTCGATACCGCAACCTGCGTCGTTTGACCGAAGCATTCCGCCGGGAAGTTCGTGATCTGAATGGCGGACTTGTTCTGGCCGAAGCTGAAGCCCGTGGGGTTCACGTGGACCGAGAGGGTCGCCGAACTGCACCGCTCAGCAGAGAACACGGCGAGGTCCGAACTCGTGACCGTGAGGTAGGCGGCGGATGCCAGGGCGAGTCCGGTGGCCACGACGATGCTCGAGGCAATCACCGTGAGAGCGAGCCTGTGCCGTGGCCGATGCGGGCGGGCTCGCCACAACGCGCCACGAGCACTCGGATCTGTAGATACCACGGTGACGGCACCCCCCATCTGGGTCCACTCCCGAGGTCGGCCACGACGTGCCAAGGGCGCCACGCTTCTTCGCGACCACCCCCGGGCCTTCCCCCCATTCTACCGAGCAAGTCCGCCTGGAGGGGGTGACGGGAGGGTGTGACCGTGGATGCGTTCTCCGGACGCCGACGCCGTGGGAGAGTATTCCCATGACGGATCCCGCCCTGGGGGACCTCAGCCTTGACGAGGCCGAGCGCGAGATCTACGCGCACATCGTGTCCCGGAGCCCCGAGCACGACTTCGAACCCACCCTCGACCGGATCCGGGACGTATGCGATCTGCTCGGCGATCCGCAGCGTGCGTTCCGTGTTGTCCACCTGACGGGGACGAATGGAAAGACCTCAACCGCGCGAATGACCGAGTCGCTCCTCCGCGCGCACGGGCTCCGCACCGGGCTCTTCACCTCTCCGCACCTTGCTTCCGTCCGGGAGAGGATCCAGATCGACGGAGAGCCCATCTCCCAGCAGGCCTTCGTCGACCTGTGGATGCAGGTAGCGCCCATTCTTCACCTGGCAGACGCGCGATCCGCCGCGCAGCGGGGCCCTCGGCTCAGCTTCTTCGAGGTATTCGTTGCGCTCGCGTTCGCGGCCTTCGCCGACGCCCCCGTGGATGTCGCGATCATCGAGGTGGGGCTTGGGGGGTCGTGGGACGCGACGAACGTCGCCGACGGGGAGGTCGCCGTCATCGGCCCCGTCTCCCTTGATCACCAGCAGTACCTCGGGAGCGACCTCGCCGGGATCGCGCGCGAGAAGGCCGGGATCATCAAGCCGGGCGCCGCCGCGGTGATCGCGCGGCAGTCGGAGTCGGTCGAACCCATCCTCCGGGCGGCGGTAGCCGAGGCGACGGCCCGCGCCATGTGGGAGGACGACGACATAGAGGTCGCGACGCGTGTCCCCGCCGTCGGGGGGCAACTCGTCGCGCTCCGGACGTCCGCCGCGACATACGAGGACATATTCGTCCCCCTGCTCGGCGAGCACCAGGCCCACAACGCATTGCTCGCCCTTGCCGCGACCGAGGCCCTCCTGGCGGGCGGCGCCGAGCCCGCCCCCCTTTCGGAGGACGTCGTTCGCGAGGGCTTCGCCGCCGTGATCTCGCTGGGACGCCTCGAGGTCGCCCGCACGTCGCCCGTCATCGTCATGGACGAGGCGCACAATCCGCACGGCGTCGCCGCGCTCGTCGACGCGCTGGATGAGAATTTCTCCTTCGAATCGCTCGTCGGGGTCGTGGGGGTGCTCGCAGACAAGGACGCCGAAGGCATCCTCTCCGCGCTCGAGCCTGCCTTGGACGAGATTGTCGTCACCGAGGTCGTCTCGTCCGCTCGTGCCACCTCAGTCGAGGATCTCGCCACCGTAGCCAGACGTGTCTTCGGCGCCGATCGCGTGCACACGGAGGCACGATTGCCCGATGCCATCGACGTAGCGGTCCAGCGGGCGGAGGGGGCCTCGCCTGCCGCCGCCGGAGTCCTCGTGACGGGGTCCGTCCTGCTCGTCGCCGAGGCGCGTACGCTGCTCGGCCTCGATCCCGTACCGTCAGGCGAGGTGGGTGCCTCGTGACACGCACACTCTGGAAGCTCGGCGGGTGCCTCGCGATGGGGGTCACCGGCCTCACGATGGTCCTCTGGGGGCTGGAGCGCTCCGAACTCGTCGATGCGGCCGTTCGACTACGGGGCGAGTCCGAGACCATTCCCGGCCACATCTACGTTCTCGTCTTCGTGGGACTCGTACTCGTCAGCCTCGCGGTCTACTGCGCGGTCACTACGTGGGGAGGGGTCCTCAAGGAGAATCCCGATACCCGGCAGATTCCGGTGTGGATACTCGTGGCCGTTATGGCCGTCGCAGGCGGCGCGGGACTCGTGGGTCTCGCTCAGCACTCCAGCTACATCCGGTCGCTCGACGTCGTTCCCATGGCCGTCAATCAGGGGTACATCGCCTATCAGGTCGTCACCCTCTCCGTCCTGCTGACGGCCTTGGTGATCATGGGGGTCCGGTGGGCACCGGGGTATCGACCCCGCGCGCTCGGACCCCGGTCCTAGACGACAACGACGGACGTGACCGCGTAATCCTTGAGGACGTGCCGCCCCTCAAGAGCGGTGAGCTCCAGGAGGAACGCGAAACTGACGCTGGCGGCCCCCGCCTGTTCGAGCATCTGGGCAACGGCGTGAGCGGTTCCCCCCGTGGCGAGCACATCATCGACGACGAGGACGTCCTTGCCCGCGATTCCCTTGGGGTTGAGCGCGAGCGTCGCCGCGCCGTACTCGATGCTCGCGGTCGCCGTGAGCAACTCGCCGGGCATCTTTCCCTCTTTGCGGACCATTGTCAGGCCGACGTGGAGACGTTGGGCCACGACGGGGGCGAAGATGAACCCCCGTGCGTCGACTCCGGCGATCAGATCGACGGGTGTTCCCGCCGGTGGCGTGAGGTCCTGGCAGGCGATCGAAAACAGGTCCGGATCACGCAGGATGGGGCCGATGTCATAGAAGAGGACCCCGGCAACGGGGAAGTCGGGGTACGTGTCAAAGTCGTCGATGGTGAGCACGGTGCCATCCTGCCAGGCTCGTGCACGGGGTAGTAGTCTGCGAGGCATGATCGAGCGGACTCTTGTTCTCATCAAGCCCGACGCCATCGAGCGCCGGCTCGTGGGCGAGATCCTGATGCGCGCAGAGCACAAGGGTTACGACATCATCGCGATGGAGATGACGAGGCCGGGACGCGGACACTTCGAGCGGCACTACGCGCAGCATCGGGGCAAGACGTTCTTCGAGCCGCTCATGTCTTTCATGCTCTCCGGACCGACGATCGCCTGCGTCCTGCAGGGCGACCGAGTGATCGAGGGCTTCAGGTCGCTCGCGGGCACCGCCGACCCGACGACGGCGGCGCCGGGAAGCATTCGCGGAGACCTCGCCCGCGACTGGGATACGCCCGTGTACCACACCCTGGTCCACGGCTCGGATTCGCCGCTCTCTGCGCACGCCGAGATCGATCTGTGGTTCCCAAACCTCCCTCCCATGAGGGTCCCTCACACCTTCAATGCCGAGGGGATGCCACCGCCCGTGATGGGCTGACCCGTCCGGTACCATCGCAGGCATGACCGAGCGCACCCTGGTAATCGTCAAGCCCGATGGAGTCGAGCGCGGCCTCATCGGCGAGGTCGTCAAGCGGATCGAGTCCAAGGGATACCGCCTCGTTGCGGTCGACCTCTGCACCCCCGATCGTGCGATCCTCGAGCGTCACTACGACGAGCACCAAGGAAAGCCTTTCTTCGAACCGCTCGTCGAGTTCATGGTCTCGGGCGAGGTGTTTGCGATGGTCGTCGAGGGCGACCGGGTGATCGAGGGCTTCCGGTCCCTCGCGGGCGCGACCGACCCCACCGTTGCCGCGCCGGGGACGATCCGCGGTGACTTCGCGAGGGAATGGGACACACCCGTGATGCGCAACCTCGTCCACGGTTCGGACTCGGAGGTCTCTGCCGCGCGCGAGATCGCCATTTGGTTCCCGGATTTCTAGGCGGCCGGGGAGGCTCCCTACCCGTCCCGCCGATCGCCTAGGCTTGCGTCCGTGCACCTCAAGACACTGACGCTCCGGGGCTTCAAGTCCTTCGCGTCGGCGACGACGCTGGAGTTCGAGCCCGGCATCACCTGCGTCGTCGGGCCGAACGGGTCCGGCAAGTCGAATATCGTCGACGGCCTCTCATGGGTGATGGGAGAACAAGGCGCCAAGACGCTCCGCGGTGGCTCCATGGAGGACGTCATCTTCGCGGGCACTCCCGGCCGACCCCCGCTCGGCCGGGCCGAGGTCACGCTCACGATCGACAATCACGATGGCGTGCTCCCCATCGACTACGCCGAGGTGACGATTTCACGCACCCTGTTCCGCTCGGGCGGATCCGAGTATGGGATCAACGGAGAACCGTGTCGGCTGCTGGACATCCAGGAGCTCCTGAGCGATACGGGCCTTGGCCGCGAGATGCACGTCATCGTCTCCCAGGGCCACCTCGACGACATCCTCCGTGGAACCCCGGAGGATCGCAGGCACTTCATCGAGGAGGCCGCGGGCATCCTCAAGCATCGCAAGCGCAAGGAGAAGGCGCTTCGCAAACTCGACGCGATGCAGGGCAATCTGACACGCATCCAGGACCTCACCGGCGAGATCCGGCGCCAGCTTGGACCGCTCGGCAAGCAGGCCGAGATCGCGCGCGAGGCTCAGACGATTCAGGCAACAGCGCGCGACGCGCGCGCGCGTCTGCTCGCCGATGACGTGAGCCAGGTGTCCGCGCAGCTTGAGCAGGAACAGGCGGACGAGTCCGCGCTACTCGAGCGCCGCGCGACGGTGGAGAAGTCGCTCGTCGAGGCGCGTTCTCGCATGGTGGAACTCGAGCGAGCCCTGGCTGAGGCGACGCCGGCACTCACCAAGGCGAATGACGTGTACTACCGGCTGAGCGCCATCAGGGAGCGTCTGCGCAACCTCGCGACGCTCGCCGAGGAGCGCCTGAGGATGATCGGGACCCACGTCGATGGGTTCGCCCCGAGCGACATTGTCGACCTCGAGGTCCAGGTGGAGCGCGCCAAGGTCGCCCAGGCGGAACTCGACGCCGAGGTCGCCTCGGCTCGTACCGCTCTCGAGGCCGCAGAGGCTTCGCGTCAGGAGGCCGAGGCTGTTGCGCTCGCGTCCGAGCGCTCCCTCGCCAATCTGCTGCGATCGGCCGCCGATCGGCGCGAGGGCGTCGCGCGCCTCGCCGGAGATGTCGCGGCCCGCCGCTCCCGCGTGGAGGCGTCCGAGGACGAGATCGGTCGCCTCGAGCAAGCCCTCGCCGAGGCGGAGACGCGAGGGCATGACGCCACACGCGAGTTCTCCTCGCTCGAGACGACCGTCGCTTCCGTCGAGGTGGGCGAGGAGGATCTTGACGCCGCCCACGAGAAGGCCTCGAAGGTGTGGGAACTCGCGAAGGGCACGCTCGCGACCCTGCGCGAGCGGCTCACAGAGGCCATCCTCGAGCGCGACACATGGGCGGCGAAGGCCGAGGCGCTTGAACTCAGCCTCGCCCGCAAGGACGGAGCGGGAGCCCTTCTCGCCTCGGGCGTGCGAGGTGTTCGGGGAACCGTCGCCTCACTCATCGATGTCGCCGACAAAGCCGAGGACGCAATCGCCGCGGCGCTCGGCCCGCTTGCGGACGCGCTCGCCGTCGAAAGCATCGAAGACGCCGTCGATGCGATTCGCTGGCTGAGGGACGCCGACGAAGGCAGGGCGCGTTTCGTCGTCGGGGATCGCGATGCGGTTGCGGCCGATCCCGACGTCGAGCTTCCGCCCGGCGTGGCGTGGGCTTCGGATCTTGTCACGGGACCATCAGGCATCGTCGACACGGTCCGCGCGGGGCTGAGCGCCGTCGCCGTGGTCGATGATCTCGCCACCGCGAGGTCTCTCGTTACCGCACATCCGGAAATCACGGCCGTGACGCGCAGGGGCGATGTCCTCAGTGCCCGACGGGCGTCGGGGGGTAGCGGCGATGCGCCGAGCATCCTGCACGTGCAGGCAGCGTTCGATGAGGCGTGCGAGCGTCGCGATGCGGCGGCGCGCGCCGTCGAGGCGACGACCTTCGAGATTCGGACCGCAGAGCAGAAGGAGCGCGACGCCCAGGAGGCCCACGATGGCGCACTGGAGCGCCTCCATGAGTCGGATGCGCAGATGGCCGCCGTCGCCGAACACCTGGGTCAACTGGGTGCTGCGTCTCGGGCGGCACGCGACGAGGCGGAGCGATTGCGCGAACGGCTTCTGGCGGCACGGGAACGCATTGGTGTGGAACAGGAAGAGCTCGCGGGATTGAGCCAGCGGCTCGGCGCTGCTCAGGCCGAGCCGGAGCAGACCGAGGCGGACACGCGCGTCGCCCAGGAGCAGCGCGACACCGACGCAGAGGCGGCCGCGCGAGCCCGGGCGGGGGAGACCGAGGTCCGGCTTGCCCTGCGGACGGCAGAGGAGCGAGCGCGTGCCCTCGCGGCCCGCGCCGAAAGCCTTCAGCTCGCGGCCGAGGCCGAGCGCGATGCCCGGGCCAGGGCCGAGGAGTCGGCTCACAAGCGCAGCCGTCAGGCACAGGCGGCGCGGGAGGTCCTCTCCGGGGCGAGGTTCGCGCTCGAGCGGATCGACGCGAGCGTCCAGGGAGCGGACGACGTCCGCACCACCGTGGAGTCCGAGCGCACGGAGCGCGCGGCCCAGCTCGCGGAGATCCGGCGAGCCGTCGAGGAATACGGGGCGGAGTACTCCCGCCTCACGGACGACGCCCACAAGGACGAGGTTGCGCGCGCCGAGCAGCGCATCAGGCTTGAGCAGTTCCAGCAGCGTGCCATCGATGAGTTGGGAATGGACCCGCAGGTGCTCGTCTCCGAGTTCGGGCCACATCTGCCTCTCCCCCCGGAGGGCGAGGCCGACCTGCCTTCGCCCTACGTGCGCGAGGAGCAGGAGCGGCGGCTGCGACGCGCGGAGAGGGCGCTCATGCAGCTCGGACGTGTCAACCCGCTCGCACTCGAGGAGTTTGCGGCCCTCGAGGAGCGACACGCGTTCCTCACCGAACAGCTCGCGGATCTCAAGAAGTCGCGCGGGGACCTCATGGAGATCGTCAAGGACATCGACGAGCGCGTGGAGACGGTCTTCGCCGAGGCCTATGCGGACACAGCGAGGGCGTTTGAGGAGGTCTTCCCGCGACTCTTCCCCGGTGGCGAGGGGCGCCTGGTTCTCACCGACCCCCAGGACATGCTTGCGACCGGGATCGACGTCGAGGCGCGGCCCGCGGGCAAGAAGGTCAAGCGCCTCTCGCTTCTGAGCGGGGGGGAGCGGTCGCTCGCTGCGATCGCCCTCCTTATCGCCATCTTCAAGGCCCGCCCGAGCCCGTTCTACGTGATGGACGAGGTGGAGGCCGCCCTCGACGACGTCAACCTCGGGAGGCTCCTCAATCTCCTTCACGAGTTGCAGGCCGACTCTCAGTTGATT
>CAZTJX010000049.1:0-9721 GCA_964613755.1 uncultured Demequinaceae bacterium
AGCGGAGGGACTTGCCGAGGGGGCTGGGTCCGCCGTACCCGAGGTCGGCGGCGGCCTTCTCCACCCGGAGCTTGGTTTCATCGGAGATGGGGCCCGCGCCGGAGAACGTGAGGGAAACCGTCGAGAGCGAGACGCCCGCCTTCTCGGCGACGTCCGCCATAGTGGGGCGGCGGCTCGAACCCACGGCAACTCCTCCCCGATTTGACTGTCGACCAGCGTACCGGGAGAATCACCGATGAGCGTCGAAACGATTCGAGAGTTTCGCGAGACGCCCCTCCCCCAGCCAACGACGGCGACCCGCAGGGCCTGCCGGCTCTGGCGGAGCCCGTCCACGAAGGAACCTCGATGTTTTCCGCGATGCGTCACCTACCCACGAGCGAGCCTGCTCCTGCTCGAGTCGCGCAGGCTCGCCTCGGGGTCATGGGACTTTTCGTCAGCCTGGGGATGATGCTCGCAACTCTCTTGTCTAGGCTGCCGACGATCCGCGACGAGCTTGGCGTGACCAAGGGGCAGCTCTCGTTCCTTCTCATCATGGGCGCGGTGGGCGCACTCATCGCCCTCATGCTCACCGGGTGGGCCGTCGCCCGATTCGGGACACGGAGGCTGCACGTCTGGTCATCGATCGCCTACGCGACCGCGTTCGCGGGCATTGGGGTCTCCTCGCATCTCGGCCTCGCCGCTGGCTTCGCTCTCTGCCAACTCGCGGCGGCGTTCAGTTTCTCCTTCACCAACGTCGCCATCAACGCCGAGGCGGCACTGACCGAGCGCCTGCTCGGGCGCAAGATCATGCCGCACTACCACGCGGGATTCTCCATCGGGATGGCCCTCGGGCTCGCTGTCGGTGGGCTGGCCTCGATGCTCGGGATTGCCGTCGTCTACCACTTCGTTGCGGTGGCCGTCATCCTCCTCGTGATACGCCTCATCCTCGTGCCCATCGCGGTCACCGACGGCAGACCTCTCGACGTACCCGAGGGTGCCCTCCTCGGCGGACCCTTTGCCGTGGCGAAGGCCGAGTTCCGCGACAGGCGGATCCTGATGATCGGTGCGATCATCTTCGCCGCATCCATGACCGAGGGCGCAGCGGCGCAGTGGATCGCGATCTCGGGCGTCGACGACTTCGGGCGCGCCGAGAGCACGGGAGACCTCATGTACTGGGTCTTCGTCGTCGCGATGGTCGCCGTGCGGCTCGTCGGCCCGCGCCTGCTCGAGCGCTTCGGCCGGGTCGCGCTCTTGCGCGTTTCCGCGCTCTCAGTGATCGCGGGAATCCTCATTTTCGCTCTCACCCCATGGTTCGTTCTCGTCCCGCTGGCCCTCGTGCTCTGGGGTGTGGGCGCCGCGCTCGGGTACCCGATCGGTTTCTCCGCCGCGGCGGACGAGCCCTCGCGTGCGGCTGCCAGGGTCGCCGCCGTCTCCTCGTTCTCGACGGTCGCGGGCCTGCTATTCCCCGCAGCGGTCGGGAACCTCGCGGACGCAACCACGACCCGTCACGCCCTCCTCCTCGTCATCCTCGGTTCCCTGATGTCCTTCGCGTTCGCGCGGGCCGTGCGGCGAGACGAGCGCTTGTTCCGCAGCCGCCGGCGGGCGCGCGTCGAGCTCGAGTCGCAAGAAACCGCGATCAACGTGGCCCCCTCGGACACCGGCACTACGCTGGGGGCATGACGCGCGATCCGATGCTCGCCGGCCTCACCACCCTTCGGGTCGGGGGTCCCGCGGGATCGCTAATCGAGGCGACGACCGAGGACGAGTTCATCAAGGCCATCCGCAACGCGGACGATGCGGACACTCCCGTTCTGGTGCTCGGAGGCGGCTCGAACGTCGTGTGCTCGGATGACGGCTTCGAAGGCGCGGTGGTGCGTGACGCGCGGACGGACGTATCCGTCCAGGGCGACGACGCAGCCGATACCGTTACGGTGACGGCGTCGGCCGGCACTCCGTGGGACGAGGTCGCCTCCCACGCCGCCGATGAGGGCTGGATGGGAATTGAGGCCCTCGCGGGAATCCCGGGAAGCGTGGGGGCGACGCCCGTTCAGAACGTCGGGGCGTACGGGCGGGAGGTCGCGGACGTCATCTCCTCCGTCCGAGTATGGGACCGGGCAGAGGCCCTCGTGCGGCAGTTGTCACGAGCCGAGTGCCGGTTCGCGTACCGCCACTCGCTGCTCAAGGCCTCGATGAAGGGGGCTGGTACCGATGGCAGGGTCTGGCATCCGACACCGAGGTTCGTCGTTCTCGAGGTGTCGTTCCGGTTGAAGCGTGGCACCCTCTCCGCGCCCATCGCGTATGGCCAACTCGCCGACTCGCTCGGGATCGAAGTGGGCGAATGCTCGCCGATCGTCGACGTGAGAAAGACCGTCCTCGCACTCCGCCGCGCCAAGGGAATGGTCCTGGACCCCAGCGATCACGACACGTGGAGCGTCGGTTCCTTCTTCACGAATCCCATTCTCGCCGCAGGGGATGCCAGGCGCCTTCCGCAAGACGCCCCGCGGTATCCCGCGGGTGATGCCGCCCCTACGGAGGCCATCAAGACGTCGGCTGCCTGGCTCATCGAACACGCGGGCTTCCCCCGAGGGTTCGCGCTCACGGATGGCCTGTGCCAGCCCGAAGACACCCCGGCGGCCCTTTCGACCAAGCATGCACTCGCCCTGACCAATCGCGACGGGGCGACGGCGGCCGATATCGTCGCGCTCGCGCGACACGTCCGCGACGGTGTGCAGAAGGCGTTCGGTGTGACGCTCGAGCCCGAGCCGGTGCTCGTCGGCATCGAGCTCTAGGCGCGGCGAACGACGAGAGGCCCCGGCCTTTCGACCGGGGCCCCACCAATCCCGAGCTACTCGCCGATCGCGATGGCGTCCAGGATGTTCAGGCGCGACGCCTTCCACGCCGGGTACAGCGCCGCGATGATCCCGGCGATGACCGCGAGCACCGTGTAGAGGGCAAGCGGCACCCAGGGGATGGTGATCCCGTAGTCCTGGAAGATGTCGAACGACTGGACCAGAGCCACCCCGAAGACGACCCCGAGCACCAAGCCCAGGACCGCACCGAGCAGCGCCACGAACACCGACTCGAGCGTGATCATGTTCCAAATGCCACTTCTCTTGACGCCGACGGCGCGGATGAGCCCGATCTCTCGGGTCCGCTCCGTAACGCTGAGGAGCAGCGTGTTCGCGACCCCGAAGACCGCGATGAACAACGCCATCGCCAGCATGGATGACATCACGGCGAGGATCTGGTTGAACAGATCGTTGATCGCCTTCGTGAAGTCATCGATCGTCGAGACCTCGATGCGCGGGTTCTCTGCGAAGACCTCGGCGAGATTGGCCTCGATCGCGTCGAGGTCGGCGCCGTCGGCCGTGGCCACCCACGTGTTGATCGCCGCGAGCCCTTGGTGGAGCTCGCTCGCGTCGTCGAAGGTGATCCAGTAGTTGGGGTCGCCCTCCTGCAGGTACGTGCCCGTGATCGTGAAGTCGAGCGTGGCGTCCAGGCCCTCGATGGTGATGGTGTCTCCCATCGAGTAGCCGTCGTCCAGGACGGCCGGGCTTACGTAGACCTCGCCCCGGTCGAGTTTGGCGAAGGACGGCTCGGTGTTGTACTCGTACGCCTCGTCGGCGGACTCTGCATCGATCCCAACGATGTCGGCCTGCTTGCCCTCGACGATGGCGTTGTCCCAGCCGTAGAAGTGCACGGCAGTGACCCCATCGACGGCCCGCATCGCCGCGATCTCATCCGTCGAGATTGGCGCGAGGGGATCCGTCGTGAAGTTGCCCCCCACGATGAACGTCGCGGACGACGTCCCCTCGAGGGTCTCCTTCGCCAGGCTCGTGATCGACGACGAGACCGTCGTGAGGAGACTGAGAAGCAGGACACCAATCATGAGCGCCCCCGCGGTGTTCGCGGTACGCCGCGGTTCGCGCTGCGCATTGTTCATCGCAATACGGCCGTTAAGGCCGAACACCGCTCCGAAGGGACGACGCAACCACCGCGCCGTTGGGGGCACGATCGCCGCCGCGACGAGGATGGTGCCGATGAGCGCGAGGCCCCCTCCGACGCCGACCCACGCGGCGGAGTTCCACGTGTCGGTGACGAACGCGAGGGTTGTCGCCGCCGCACTCGTGACCAGGAATGCGAGGCCGAGCGTCGTACGTCCGCGAAGTCCCCTCCGCTTGCGGGTCGCCTCGTCGCGCAGCGCCTCCATCGGCGAGATCTCCGAGGCGTGGTACGCCGGGAGAATGGCCGCGACGATGGTGGTACCAACGCCGGTGGCGAGGCCCCACACGATCGCGGGCCACGGAAGCGTGAGCGCCCCAAGGTTGTCGCCGATGCCTCCGAAGGTCGATAGGAGAAGCTTCGCTCCCGCCCCGAGGCCGTATCCGAGCAGGATGCCCAGTCCGGAGCCCACGAGGCCGATGATGAGAGCCTCGAGAAGGATCATCCAGAGAATCTGGCGCGGGCTCGCGGCGATTGCTCGGAGCAATCCGAGTTCCTTGGTGCGCTGCGTCACGATTGTCTGGAAGGTGTTCGTGATGAGCAGGGCCCCGACGAAGATGGCGATCAGTGCGAACGCGAGGATGAAGGTGTTCATCACGTTAACGGCGTCCGCGATCTCCTTGCTCGACTCTTCGATGAGTTCGCTCGAGAGCTTCGCCACCATGTCGGCCGGTAGCGCGCTCTGGATCGCATCGCGTACTTGTTCGATGTCGTATCCATCCGCGACGCGGACCGAGATCACTGCGACCTCGCCCTCCTGGCGGGCGATCCGCTGCGCCTCCTCATACGTGAACGAGGCGAGCGTCGCCCCGTTGAGGGCATTGGAGACGCCAAAGGTCGCGACCCCGACGAGGGTGTACTGGAACGTGTCCGCCTCGCCGTAGCGCTGGATGGTGACGGTGTCGCCGATCTCGTACCCGGCCCTTTCCGCGCCCTTCGAGTCCAAGACGACCTGGTCGTTCGCCGTCGGGTAGTGCCCGTCCGCGATCACCACGTTGTCAAGGTCCGGGGGCTCGTTCCAGTTGACGGTGATGACGGGCGCGCCTTGGCCAACGGGACGGCCCTCCTCATCGAGCATTTGGACGATGCCATTGACCGACGGAGCGACCGCGTCGACGCCGGGGACGGCAGCGAGAATCCGGCGGTCTCCGCCTCGTCGTCGTTCGGGACGACCTGGATGTCGGTCTTGCCGTAGATCTCGGCGAACATCGTGTCGAACGAGCCCTGCACCGTGTTGGTGAGGACGAACGTTCCGGAGACGAAGGAGGTCGCGAGGACGATCGCGATGATGGTCAGGATGAGCCGCTTCGGGTTGTGCCGAACGGTCTTCCATGCGAGTCGGAGCATGCTCTAGTGCCCCATCTTCTTCATACGGTCGAAGACTTTGTCGTGGGTAGGCTCGCGCATTTCGTCCACGATGACGCCGTCCTCGAGGAAGAGTATCCGGTCGGCGTAGGAGGCGGCCGTCGGGTCGTGCGTGACCATGACGATGGTCTGGAGGTACTCGCGAACGGCGCGACGCATGAAGCCCAGGAGTTCGGCGCTCGACTTGGAGTCGAGGTTGCCCGAAGGCTCGTCGGCGAAGATGATCGCGGGCTTGGCCACGAGGGCGCGCGCGACGGCGACCCGCTGCTGCTGGCCACCGCTCAGTTCGGAGGGGAGGTGGTGGAGGCGGTCGCGTAGGCCGAGGACCTCGACGATCTGGTCGTACCACTCCTCGTCGACCTTCCGGCCTGCGATGTCGAGAGGCAGGCGAATGTTCTCGGCCGCGCTCAGCGAGGGGATGAGGTTGTACGCCTGGAACACGAAGCCGATGTTGTCGCGACGCACCTGCGTCACCTGGGCCTCGCTCAGCTTCGTGAGATCGACGCTTCCGATGTACGTGTTTCCGGCCGTCAGGAAGTCGAGGCCCGCGATCGTGTGGAGCAGGGTGGACTTGCCGGAACCGGACGGTCCCATGATGGCCGTGAACTCCGAGCGCTTGATGTCGACGGAGATTCCGCTGAGCGCGCGGACGGCGGTCTCGCCCTTGCCGTAGTCCTTGTAGCCGTGCTGCATGGTTGCGGCGAGCGCAGGATCGATGGTGACCGGCGCCGTGGAGGTGCTAGACATGATGAGCCTTTCGAGGTGGTGATCAATGGTGCAAGTCTTGCGGGTGGGAGAGACAGGTGATATCGCCCGCGAGGATGGTTCTGTGGGATCGTCCTGGGGGATGACCCCGGGGGAGGACTCAGGGTCTCGGGTGCCGGGCTACGCACGGCTGACGCCCATTGGCCGTCATTCGGTCGCGATGGCCTGAAGGATGTCGAGCCTGGAGGCCCTCCTCGCGGGCAGTGCTGCCGCGAGAAGGCCCGCGAGGACGGCGACAACGAAGTAGACGCCTAGGAGCCGCCAGGGGATCGAGGGGGAGGTGAGGCCTTGGTCCTCGAGGGCGACGATCACGACGGCTCCGAGCGCGGTGCCGAGGAGAATTCCCATGGCCGCCCCGAACCCCGCGATGATGATGGACTCCAGACGAATCATCCTTCGGATGGCCCTTCTGCCCAGCCCGATTGCTCGGAGCAGGCCAATCTCCCGCGTCCGTTCGGTCACGGACAGCAACAGGGTGTTGGCGATGCCCAGGAGCGCGATGATCAGGGCTCCGCTCAGGAGCGCGGAGACGAGGGTCAGCACCAGGGTCACCAGGTCGTTTGCCATGCCCAGGAGGTCGTCCTGGTCGTAGGTCTCGATGAGGGGAAAGTCGTCGAGCGCGTCGTCCAGGGCAGCTCGGATCTCGGCCGGGTCCCCGGTTGGCTCAAGGGTGACCAGGACGCTGATGGTCTCCACATCCCCGAAGAGCTCCTCCGCGGTCGCCCAGTCGACGAGAAGGGCGTCCCCGATCGCTCCCTGGTATTCACCCGTGATGGTGAGCGCGCGGTCTGCGAGGGGGGCGTCAAGGACGATCACATCCCCCGGTTCGTAGCCGAGGTTCTGGAGTGCGGGGCCGATGAAGACCCCGTCTCCGAGGCTCTCGAGGGAGGGGGTCGCGTCGAAGAAGTACATGGAGTCGGCCACCGAGCTGTCTACCGCTCCGACCCGGTAGCGGGTGTCGTCAAGCCACGCCGATCCGAAACCCCACCGCATCGTCTCCGCGATCCCCGGGGTGTCGCGAACGACGTCATACGCCTGCGGGCCGAGAACGGGTCCCGACGCGAAGTTGATCTGGCTCGAAGAGACGTAGAGATCCGCACGGACGTCGGACGAGACGCGTTCCTGGGCGTAGATCCGAATCGAACTCAGGATGACCGCCATGAGGGACAGGAGGAGGACCCCGATCATGAGCGCCGACGAGGTGTTCGCCGACCGGCGGGGCTCTCGGCGTATGTTGTTCGCCGCGAGGGATCCGGCGGCACTGAGGCGCGAAAGGGGGCCACGCAGGAAGGAGGCAATCCGGGCGAGGAGCGCCGGGGAGAGGAGCGTCGCGCCCAGGATGAGGAGGATCGCGCCGGGGGCGACCCAGGTGATCGGCGTGGCACGGGGGACCCACAACCCGATGGCGATCAGGGCGACGGCGCCGCCGATCAGGGCCAGGCCAGCCCGGGTGCGCCGGCGCAGGGGCTTCTTCGCGTGAGTTTCCGCCTCCCGCATGGCCTCCATCGGATGGATGCGGGAGGCGCGGATGGCCGGCAACAGTGCCGAGCCGAGGGTCACGCCGAAGCCGACGATGAGGCCCAGGACAACGGCGTCGAGGGGGAGAGGAATGGAGTTGTAGGTGTTCCCGAACGAGGATTCCATCATCATGAGCAGGCCGAAGGCGAGGAGCCACCCCAACCCGATACCGATCACGCTCGCGAACGAGGCGATGAGCGCCGCCTCGAAGAGGATCATCCGGCGCACCTGGGAACCGCTCGCCGCGATCGCACGGAGGAGGCCGATCTCGCGGGTGCGCTGGGTCACGACGATGCGGAACGTGTTGACGATGATGTACGCCCCCACGAACACGGAGACGAACGCGAAGAGAAGGGCGACGATGTCGATGATCCCCATGACGTTCGCCACCTCGTCATCCATCTCGGCCGTCAGGGCTTCCGAGGTGGTGGCGCGCGCGCCAGCCGGCAGGACGCGAGAGGCAGGCTCGATGAGGCTCGTGTGGTCGACTCCCGGCTCGGGAACGATGTCGATTTGGTCGTATCCCCCGTTCCCGGCCCGAACCTCCTTTGCGTCCTCGAGGGTCAGGTAGGCGAGAGTGGCTCCTTGGAGGATGTTCTGGTCCCCAAAGCGGACGGAGCCCACGAGCGTGTAGTTCCTCACGCCGTCGAAGGTCGCCAGCTTGAGGGTGTCGCCGAGCGCCCATTCTCCGCTCTCGACGGATCGGACGTCGAGGAGGATCTGACCCGGCCCCGTCGGCGCCCGGCCGTCGACAACGGTGGCGCGGGAGATCTCCGGGTTGTCCGACCAGCTCAGAATCACCGTCGGGGCGTCCGTGAATGGCTCCCCGTCGAGGCCGAGCAGGGGGGCGTCTCCAGAAGCGTCGATCCTCGGTTCGACCTCGGCCACCCCGGGGAGGCTCCGTAGCGCCTCGACCGTCTCGTCCGTCAGCAATGGGACGGGGGCGTCGCCTTTGAAGTCGGGGTCCGAAGTGATCACGACCCGGCCGGAGCCGTAGAAGTTTTCGTTGAGGTCGCCGATTCCGAGTTGGGCGGCGTTCGTGAGAACGAAGGTGGCCGAGACGAGCGTTACCCCGAGCACTACCGCGATGCCCGTGAGGATCAGCCGTTTGGGGTTGTGTCGGACGGCCTTCCAGGCGAGGCGCAGCATGAATCTCCCTTGGTCTCTCAAGGAACAGTGTGGCCGCGTCATCGCTCGGGCAGCATCGGTCGCGAGAGTGATTCGACGGCCCCGTCCTCGGGGATGACCCCGATGCCGCGCCTACCCCCGGGGCGCGACGATCCCGGAGTCGTAGGCCTCGACGACCGCCTGCACGCGGTCCCGGACCCCCAGCTTGGTCAGAATGTGGGACACGTGAGTCTTGACCGTCGTCGACGAGAGGAAGAGCTCCTTGGCAATCTCCTGATTCGACATGCCCTGCGCCATGAGTTGAAGGACCTCAACCTCGCGCTCGCTCAGGTCGCCGATGGCCTCCTCCGTCGCGACATGCTCGATCCCGGTGGAGGCAGAGTCCCTGGTCGCCCGCGCGAACTCCTCGATCACGCGGCGCGTCACCTCGGGGGCGAGGAGCGCCTCTCCGCTGGCGACGATCTTCACGGCGTTGACCAGTGTGTCGCCGTCCGCGCTCTTGAGGAGGAAGCCGGAAGCTCCGGCGCGAAGGGCGCCGTGGTGGTGCTAGACATGGTGAACCTTTCGAGGGTGTGGTCAATGGCTCAAGTCTGGCGGGCGCGGCACTCGGGCGATATCGCCCGCGAGGATGGTTCTGCGGGATCGTCCTGGGGGATGACCCCGGGTGAGAACTCAGGGTCGCTAGTGGTCCTTGAGCGCGGACAGGAGGGTCCCCGTCGGGCGAAGGCCAAGGAGGACGACAAGGACCGATGCACCGAGGAGCGTGAGACCGGTGTGGAGCGAGACCAAAGAGAAGGCCTGGCTGGCGCGTGCGCCTTGCGCGATGGAGGCGACGACCCCGATTGACCAACCCCAGAGTCCGCCGGTCGTGGCGAGAAGCCCCCACTCGGACGCCTGCATGATGAGCCGCGAGTGCGGCCGTGCACCGAACGTCGCGTAGATCGCAACGTGGGAGCGCCGGAAC
>CAZTJX010000050.1:0-2879 GCA_964613755.1 uncultured Demequinaceae bacterium
CCTGTGCGCCGACGACACCCTCTTGCCCGGTGGACTTGGCCGACAGCTCCGGGCGGCGCTCGACAACCCCGACGCCGTGTTGATCGCCTCGCCTCGCCGGATCATCGACGAGGCGGGCAAGGTCGTCGTCCGGCGCCACGGACTGCCCGGGCTGCGCGGGAAGCGCGCGGGAATCGCCGCCGTCCGCAGGGCCATCGCGGCGGGAAACAACCCCTTCGGGGAGCCCTCCTCGGTCATCTTCTCGACCGAGGCCCTCCAGCGATCCCTACCCTTCACGGAGGACTTCCCCTACCTCACGGACCTCGACATGTACGTCAAGGTGCTTCAGCATGGCTCCTTCGTCGGCCTCGGGAGCGTGGACGCCACCTTCCGCCTTCACTCGACCTCGTGGTCGCAGGACGTCGGGAGCTCCCAGCTTCGGGAGTACCGCTCCTGGCGCGACGCCCTGATCGCGAGCGGTGCCGTCACGCTGTCCCGGCGGGAGAGGGTCGTCTCGAACATCGCGAGCCGCGCGAAGTTCCTCGGCCGCCGGGTTGTCTCCGCGGTGACCACCATGCGACCTCGAAAGCGGCCCTAGGCGCCCGTCGCACTCCGCCACGTCTGCGCGAGCCCGTCGCGCAGGGTGGTCGAGGGGATCCAGCCGGCCGGCGTATCCCAATCCCCGGCGTGGAGCACGGCTTCGTTGACCGTCCCCTCCTCGTTGAAGGTGGATTCCACCGAGACGCCGGTGACCTCGCCGAGAACGCGCACGAGTTCGCCCACCGATACGTGCTGCGGAGCGCGCAAGGTCAGCGCGGGCGCTTCCCGTTGCTCCGCCGCGGCGATGAGCCCCGAGACCACATCATCCACGTACAACAGGTTGATCGGTTGGGCCGAGGGCCCGAGTTGCATCGGTCGCCGCTCCGCGAGCGCGGAGAGCAGGTTCGGGACGAGCTTGTCCCGCGTGTCACCTGGGCCGAAGGTGTCATAGAGGACCACCTGGGTGATGTCGAGTCCGGCGCGAACGCGGTAGTAGTTGCAGACATCGAAGAAGGCCTGCTTGGTGGCCGAATAGAGCGACATCGGGGTGGGCAACCCCTCCCGAAACTGGAAGAAGCTCATCGCGCTCACGACCGACGTGTCGGAGCCTTGAAGCCCCTCTAGCAGATGGGTGCCGAACGCGATGTTGGCGTCCATGAGGAGCGGCACGTCCTCGGGAGTGTGGGACTTGAGGTAGTGGGTCGCGAGGTGGAAGGCGACATCCGGGCGCGCCTCCCGGGCCAGTCGCTGGACCTCTTCTCCCGAGTCGAAAGACAGAACCTCGACTCCCGCCGCTCGCAGCCGGTCGGCTCCCGCCGACCTCGCGGAGGCCGCCCTCTGAAGCGCCGAGACCCGCCAGCCGTCGGCCGCGAGCCTGAGGGCCAGGTGACCGCCGAGGAAGCCCGTGGCGCCGGTGACGAGCGCAGTTCCCGTCATGCGTCCACCTCGAAAGGACTCTGGAACGTCTTGAGCGAAGGAAAGGCCTGATCTCTCTCCGACATTGCGCCGACCCGCAGCGGCCAGTCGAACTCGATCGAGTCCCACAAGACTCCCGCGTCGTGACCAGGCGAGTACGCCGAGTCGACCGCGTAATTGATGATCGTGTCGTCCTCAAGAGCCTGGAAGCCATGAGCGAAACCCACCGGAACCCATACCGCGCTCGCCGTGGTCTCGTTGAGTTCGAACGACGTCACCTCCCCATACCCCGCGTGCTTGCGGACATCGACGACGACGTCGACAAGGGAGCCGTGGCTCACCCACACGAGCTTGTTGCCCTTGGCCGGGGGCGTCTGGAAGTGCATTCCCCGGACGCAACCTTTGGACGAGTTCGTCCAGAAAAGCTCCGCGATCGCGAAGGTCGCCCTGCCCTGCGAAGCGTCGCTAAAGGGTTTGCTGAAGACTCCCCGCACGTCCGTATGAAACGGGATGGGTACCAAACTTGGCTGATCGACCTCGTACACCGTTCTCCTTCCCCCGTGAGTCCGTCAGGTAGCAACTCTAGTTCCGATGGGCACCCAAAGTGACGGATACGCGGCTCGCGGGATGTCCCTCGTGGGGACCCCTCACGGGCGTCGCCAGGCCACGCCCGGATGCCACTTCGGAAAAGACCTAAGTCACGGGCACGTACTGCACCTTGGCTGTAAGGTCGACCCCATGGGAATTCGGGTAGCGGCAACCGCGGATGTCGCGAGCGACGCGGTCATCGGTGAGGGATCGTCGGTCTGGCACCTCGCTCAGATTCGTGAGGGAGTTACCCTAGGCGCCGAATGCATCATCGGTCGCGGCGCGTACATCGGCACCGGGGTCACCCTGGGCGACTTCTGCAAGGTTCAGAATTACGCCCTGGTCTACGAACCCGCGGTTCTCGAGTCGGGCGTATTCATCGGTCCCGCGGTTGTCCTCACGAACGACCAGTTCCCCCGTGCCGTGAACGCGGACGGCACGCTGAAGTCGGCCGACGACTGGCATGCCGTGGGGGTCACCGTCCGCATGGGTGCCGCGATCGGCGCCCGCGCGGTTTGCGTCGCCCCCGTCACCATCGGTCGGTGGGCAACAATTGGCGCAGGCGCGGTTGTGACTCGCGATGTACCGGACTACGCACTTGTGGTCGGGGTGCCGGGCCGCCAGATCGGCTGGGTAGGCGAGGCGGGTGTCCCGCTCGTCTCGGAGCCGGAACACGAATGGCGTTGCCCCGAGACGGGACGACGGTATGAGGAAAGCAACGACGTGCTGACTCCGATCAGCGAAACCAACACTCCACATTCTGAAGAGGGGAAGTAGCCGTGGCGCTGAATCCTATTCCTGCCGCACGACCGATGATCGGCGACGACGAACGGGCAGCCGTCGATCGCGTCCTTCGC
>CAZTJX010000050.1:2889-9694 GCA_964613755.1 uncultured Demequinaceae bacterium
CGCGGCGTTTGAGAAGGAATTCGCGGACGAGCTTGTCGGCGGGCGCACGTGCGTCGCGGTGTCTTCTGGCACGGCTGGGCTTCACCTCGGACTTGTTGCTGCGGGAATCGGCCGCGGCGACGAGGTCCTGGTGCCGAGTTTCACCTTCGCGGCCACCGCGAACTCGGTCGCCCTAACTGGCGCCACCCCCGTGTTCGTCGATATCGAGGCCGAGTCGTTCAACATGGACCCCGAGGCCGCCGAGGCCGCCATCACCCCGCGCACGCGCGGAGTCATGCCCGTCCATCTCTACGGCCAATCCGCGGATATGGACCGCTTCACGAGCCTCGTTGCCAAGCACGATCTCATGCTCTTCGAAGACGCGGCCCAGGCCCACGGGGCGAAGTGGAACGGGGCCCCCGTCGGCTCATTCGGCACGTTCGGGATGTTCAGCCTCTACCCCACCAAGAACATGACCTCCGGTGAAGGCGGCATGGTCAGCTGCGCCACCCCGGAGGTTACGCGGATGATGCGACTCCTTCGGAACCAAGGCATGGAACGTCGGTACGAGAACGAGGTCGTTGGCTTCAACGCGAGGATGACCGACATTCACGCCGCGATCGGTCGCGTCCAGTTGAGCAAGTTGCCGGGCTGGACCGCGGGCCGCCAGCGAATCGCCCACTTCTTCGATGCCAACCTCAAGGGTGTTGTCGTTCCTCCCGTCGCGCCTCAGGCAGAGCACGTCTACCACCAGTACACGATCCGCGTCGAGGGGGACCGTGACCGGTTCGCGCAGGCGCTCCTCGAGGAGCACGGCGTCGGGTCGGGCGCGTACTACCCGATTCCGAACCACGAGCTTCCCACGTTCAACCTCACACTCGATCTGCCCGTGACGCGAGTCGCCGCGGCCCAGGTGCTCTCATTGCCGGTTTACCCGTCACTCACGGAGGAACAGATGACCAGGATCGTCGAGGGTGTCAACGCCGTCGCGAAGGCGGGTGCCTGATGGCAAACCTTCGTGCCGGCCTCATCGGCCTTGGCAGCATGGGACGACACCACGCGCGCGTCTTGCGGAGCCTCTCCGGCGTCGACCTCGTCGGCGTGGCGGATCCCGGGGGTGACCGCTTCAGTGTCGCGGGTGACCTCCCCGTCCTCGGCACCGTCGAGGAACTCATCGCGGTTGGCGTCGACTACGTCATGGTGGCGGTTCCCACGACGCTTCACGAGCCCATCGCCATCGCCCTCGCCGAGGCCGGCATCCACGCGCTAATAGAGAAGCCCCTCGGGCCGGACGTCACGTCTGCCGAGAAGATTGCTGAAGCGTTTGAGAAGGCGGGCCTGATCGGAGGCGTGGGCCACATCGAGCGCTACAACCCGGCCGTGCAGAGCCTTCGTGCGCGCCTTGAGAACGGTGACCTGGGTGAGGTCTACCAGATCGCCACCCGGCGTCAGGGCCCGTTCCCCGAGCGCATCGCCGATGTTGGAGTCGTCAAGGACCTGGCGCCGCACGACATTGACCTCGCCGCATGGGTGACGCAGTCCCGTTACGCCAGCGTGGCTGCTCAGACGGCGCACCGTAGCGGTCGGGACCACGAGGACCTGGTCACCGTAACCGGCAGGTTCGAGAATGGCACGGTCGCGAGCCACCTGGTCAACTGGCTGTCGCCCATGAAGGAGCGCGTCACCGTCGTTACCGGGGAACGCGGCACCTTCGTCGCCGACACCCTCACGGCCGACCTGACCTTCTTCGCTAACGGCACGGTCGCGACGACCTGGGACGCTCTTATGGGCTTCCGCGGCGTCAGCGAAGGTGACGTGATTAGATTCGCGACTCCCAAGGTCGAGCCCCTCAAGACCGAGCACGAAGCCTTCCGAGACGCCGTCCTTGGCGCTGGGGGAAACATCGTCACGCTTCGTGAAGGTCTCGAAACCGTCCGCGTGGTCGTAGCCGTCCTGGAGTCCGCGGAAACGGGGCGCACCATCACGTTGTAGCCGGTGCCACCGCCACCCGACGGGTCAGCGCGGCGGGAAGGCTGCGCCGCGTCCGCTTCAAGCGCTCGCTGGAGGCCTCCCCGATTTGCGGGCGCTAGAGTGGACGTGCAAACGACAGGGGAGCGCCTCCGTTCACTCCGAACGGGCCAGGGCGCTGAGAGTGCGGAAAGCCGCAGACCCTCGAACCTGATCCGGCTAGCACCGGCGTAGGGAGTCGAGACTCGTCCCCTCCTAACAAGGAGGAATCACCATGCGCATGACGCGCAGCATCGCCCTCGCGGCCGCACTCGCGGCAACCGCCGCCGTCGCCCTCGCCGGGTGTTCGGGCGGAACGACCGACTCCACCGCCGTCACCGTCGTCACCCACGACAGCTTCGCCGTTCCCGACGACGTCCTCGCGGCCTTCGAGGCCGAGAGCGGACTGACGGTCACCTTCGTCGCCCCTGGCGACGGGGGCGCCCTCGTCAACCAGGTGATTCTCACGAAGGACTCCCCGCTCGGCGACGTCGTCTACGGGATCGACAACACGTTCGCGTCGCGCGCGATCGACGAGGGAATCTTCGCCGAGTACGCGAGCCCCGTTCCCGCGGCGGCCGCTGCCGCACCGTACGCAATTCCGGGCAGCGCCGCGCTGACCGCGATCGACTACTCCGACGTCTGCATCAACGTGGACCACGCGTGGTTCGCCTCGCGCGACCTCGCCGAGCCCGTCACGCTCGACGACCTCGCCGACCCCGCCTATCGAGGCCTGCTAAGCGTCACGAATCCCGCGACGTCCTCCCCCGGCCTCGCGTTCCTCCTCGCCACGGTCGCGGAATACGGCGACGCGTGGCCGGAGTTCTGGGCGCGGCTCCGCGCGAACGACGTACGCGTCACGGCGTCGTGGACCGAGACCTACTACTCGGACTTCTCCGGCCCGTCGTCGGGCGGCGCCTACCCGCTCGTCCTGAGCTACGCCTCCTCGCCTCCCTACGAGGTGGGCGACGACGGCGTGGCGCCCACGGGAGCCCTCCTCGACACGTGCTTCCGGCAGGTGGAATACGCGGGCGTGCTCGCCGGCGCGAAGAACCCCAAGGCCGCCGAGCGGGTCATCGACTGGATGCTCTCCGACGCCTTCCAGGCAAGCGTCCCGGAGAACATGTACGTGTACCCCGTGTCTTCCTCCGTGACCGTCCCACCCGCCTGGGCGGCCAACGCGCCCCTCAGCCCGAGCCCGTTCACCCTCGACCCCGCCACCATCACCGCCCATCGCGACGACTACATCCGCACCTGGACCTCCGTCGTGCTCGACTAGGACGCTTGACGCCGTGGCCCTTCCCCCCGCAACCCTCCCCGCGCCCCGCGCGGCGCGGTGGGCGCTGCTCGCGCTCCCGCTCGCGTTCCTCGGGATCGTCTTCATCTGGCCGACGACGGCGCTGCTGTGGCGCGGTCTCGCGGGATCCGGCGAGGCCGTCCTGGGCGACGCGCGGACGTGGCGCGCGGTGGGCACGACGGTTGGGCTGGCCTCGGCGGGGACCGCACTCGCCGTCGCCCTCGGCATCCCCGCAGCGTGGGCGCTCTTTCGCGTGACGTGGCGAGGGCAGGCGATCGTTCGCGCCCTCGCGAGCGTTCCGTTCGTTCTTCCGACGGTGGTGGTCGCGACCGCGTTCTCCGCGCTCCTGCGCTCCACGGGGCTCCTGGGCTTTCTGGGTGCGGACCAGACGCCCGCCGCGATCATCGCGGCCCTCGCCTTCTTCAACGTCTCCGTGGTGATTCGGGTGGTCGGCGGCGCGTGGGCGGGCCTCGATCCGCGCGCGGCGATCGCGGCGCGCACTCTCGGCGCGAGTCCGCGCCGCGCCTCTCTCCGCGTGACGCTGCCCTCCCTCGGCCCGGCGGTCGCCGCCGCCGCGTCGATTGTCTTCCTCTTCTGCGCATCGTCGTTCGCGATCGTGCTGGTCCTCGGGGGAACGCGCGTCAACTCCGTCGAGACCGAACTGTGGATCCAGGTGAACCAGTTCCTTGACCTGAGAGCCGCCGCGACGCTCGCGCTCCTGCAGGTCGCGATCGTCGCGCTCGCGCTCGGCGCCGCCGAGTGGGCCCGGGCGCGCCGGGACCGCGTCGCGAGCGGGGTGGCCGACGGAACCCGCCCCGCCTCTCGCAGGGACGTTTCGCGGATCGCAGCTGCGCTCGCCGGGCCGGCGCTCCTCATCGGGCTGCCCCTCGCGGGCCTCCTCGAGCGCTCGCTCCGGACCCGCGATGGCTGGGGACTCGACCACTACGCCGCCCTGCTCGAGCAACCCGCGCGCTCCGTCCTGCCTGTTCCCCTCTGGCGCGCGGCGGTCAACTCCCTGGAGGCCGCGACGGGCGCCGCCGCCCTGGCGATGGCCGCGGGGCTTGCGCTCTCCTACGCCCTCGCGCGTTCGCGACGCGTGCGCTGGGCCGGGGCGATCGCCATGCTTCCCCTGGGGGTGTCGTCGGTGATCGTTGGACTCGGGGTACTCCTCACGCTCGCCCGGCCGCTCCCCTGGGGCCTCGGCGTCGCCGGTCCCGTCGTCCTGATCGCGGTCGCCCAGGCCGTCGTCGCGTTTCCCCTCGTCGTGCGCAGCCTCGTGCCCGCGCTCACCTCCATCCAACCGGAGCTTCGCGCCTCGGCCGCGGTTCTCGGGGCGTCACCGTGGCACGTGTGGCGGGAGGTCGAGTGGCCGCTGATTCGCAGACCCGTCGGCCTCGCCCTCGGCCTGGCCTTCTCGGTCTCGCTCGGCGAGTTCGGCGCGACGAACTTCCTCGCCCGGCCCGACCACCCGACCCTTCCCACGGCCATCTTCCGGTACCTCGGCAGGCCCGGGATCGACAACGTCGGCACCGCCTTCGCGGCCTCCGTGGTTCTTGCGGCGATGACGGGAGCGATCATGATGCTGGCCGAACGACTACGCACGGGACGAGAGGGCGAGATATGAGCGGGCTCGAATTGCGCGGAGTGAGCGTGACGCATCCCGGGCGGCCTCCCATCGAGGCCGTGCTCGACGTCTCGATGACGGTGGAGAGCGGCGAGATCGTCGCGCTCGTCGGGCCGTCGGGCTGCGGGAAGTCTTCACTCCTCGGGGCGATCGCCGGCGTCGTCGAGTGCACGGGACAGGTGTTGTGGGACGGCGAGGACGTCTCCGCGATGCCTGTTCACCGTCGGGGCTTCGGGCTGGTATTCCAGGACGGGGCGCTCTTCCCTCACCGGACCGTCGCGGGAAACGTCGCCTTCGGTCTGGAGATGGCCCGCGCGCCTCGCGCCCAGCGGGACGCCCGCGTCGCCGAGCTTCTGGCACTCGTACGCCTGCCCGACAGCGGCGATCGCCGCATCAACGAGCTTTCCGGGGGGGAGCGTCAGCGCGTCGCGCTCGCTCGCTCGCTCGCGCCCCACCCTCGGTTGCTTCTGCTCGACGAACCTCTCAGCTCGCTTGACGCCGAGCTGCGCGAGGCACTCGCCGAAGAGGTGCGCGACATCCTTCTCGCCACCGGGACGACGGCGATCGTCGTCACCCACGACCGCTCCGAGGCCGCGGTCATGGGGACCCGCGCCCTCGTGATGCGCGACGGATCTCTCGAGGCCTAGACGCGAACCGAGCGCGTACGCGCCAGAGCCCCTTCTCGAATTGCTCCGATCGGCGCCCGCCCGTAGCCTGGACACGCCCCGTACCGCACGGGAGAAACGGGGAATGCGATGAGCACGCCAACGGGGGAGCCGTCCACGTCCTCGGATCTCACATCAGACCCCTTCACCGTCGCCGAGCCTGCGGGTGAGCACACGGCCGCGCCCGACGCGGCACGTCGTCGTCGCCTCCAGGTCATCATCGGCGCGATCGTGCTTCTTGCGGTGGTCGGCGCGATCGTCGTCGCGGTGATCGGCAGCCGTGGCTCGCAGTCGACCGACGTGTCCGCGACGGAGATCCGGTACACCTCGGACACCGGACGGGTCACGATGATCGTCCCTCGTTCCTGGAATGACCGGACCGATGAGTTCCGGGCCTTCGTGGGCCAGATCGCGAACCCGGGAGCGACCGTGCACGTGGGTTGGAGCTTCTCGGACGGGGTTCTCCTCTCCAGTTCGTCGATCATCGTCACCTCGTACCCCGGCACCGCTCCGGGACTTGACGCGCTAGCGACCACCTCGTTCGGGGCCCTTCAGAACGCGTATGCCATGTTCTCCGATTCGTACTTCTCGGAGCCCACGACCTTCACGTCCGCCGCCGGTGTGACCTACGCCCGTCAGGACATCGTGGTGACGACCCCCGACGTTCGCATTGTGCAGATCGAGCTGATCGCCATCTCCGATGGCACCGGCTTCGAGATCGCGATCACGCTGGTCAACGACGACGAGGTGCACCTCAACGAGGTCATGGACGCCGTCGAAACGCTGACACTGTCGTAGCCTCCGCCGTCCACGCGACGGCCCCCGCGCCCTGGGGGTGAGCCACCTCCGCTCAACTCTGAAGCGCACGACTTGACATTCGCCGACGCTGAGGCATACTTGAGCGTAGGCGGCTCAACTTTGGAGGCCGCGTCAGGCTCGCGGCACGATGTCGCGGCGTAGGAGGAAGACACCATGTCCCGAGCAGTAGGCATTGACCTCGGCACCACGAACTCGTGCGTTGCCGTCCTTGAGGGCGGGGAGCCCACCGTCATCGCGAACGCCGAGGGCTTTCGCACCACCCCTTCCGTCGTCGCGTTCTCCAAGACGGGCGAGGTGCTCGTCGGCGAGATCGCGAAGCGCCAGGCCGTCACGAACGTTGAGCGCACGATCTCCAGCGTCAAGCGCCACATGGGCACCGACTGGAGCGTGAAGATCGACGACAAGAAGTACACC
>CAZTJX010000051.1:0-1635 GCA_964613755.1 uncultured Demequinaceae bacterium
CGCCTTCGCCGGGTCGACCAGTGCCGCGAACTCCACGTCGAACCCGCGCGCGCGGGCGGGGCCGTACTCGATCGCCGTCACCTCCGTCGCCACCGCCTTGTGGAGCACCACGTCGCGCCCCGCGTCGGCGCGCTCCTCCGGGTGCAGCCGCAGCTCGAACGCCGCCGCGCTCGCCTTGAAACCGGGGGCGCGGCCAAGGCCGAGCATCGTCGCGCCGATCATTCCCGACCGTCCGTAGGGGAACACCGCCATGCAGATCATCTCCCACTTGGTCGCGCCCATGGCGAGCGCGGCCTCCTCGTGCAACACCGGCGTCTGGAGGAAGACCTCACGCGTGACCGCGGTGATGATCGGCATGATCATGATCGCGAGGATGATCGAAGCCGACAGGGCGACGCGACCTGTTCCGACGGACGTGGTCCCGTCGCTCAGTTCGCCTCCCCGGAACAGCGGGAACCACCCGAACGTGCGCTCGAGCCACTCGATCCCCGGGAGGATCGCGGGGACGAGGACGAAGGCGCCCCAGAGGCCGTAGACGACCGAGGGGATCGCCGCGAGGAGGTCCACCGTGTAGCCGAGCCCGGCAGCCATGCGGCGCGGCGCGTAGTGCGAGATGAAGAGCGCGATCCCTACGGACACCGGTGTCGCGAGAAGGATGGCGAACGCGGAGATGAAGACCGTGCCGTAGACGAGGTAGCCGATCGTCGCGAGGAGAGTCTCCGTTGACTCGGTTCCGAGCCAGTCGACGTTGTCGGCGAGCTCCGCCGCGGTGGACGTGAGCGCGGGCCACGCCTCGGTGAGGAGGAACGTCGCGACGGCGGCGAGGATCACCAAGATGAAGATGGCCGCCGCGCGGGAGATCCAGGCGAAACCGGCGTTCGCGAGATCACGCTTGCCGACGGCGAACTCCGCCGAGCCAGGTGCTTCCGTGATCGTCACCGGTTTCCTCCGTTGTGGTGAGACGGGCGGTGGTGGACCCATCCTTACGGACGAGCCCACCACCGGTCCAGTCGGATCGTGCTAGCCGGCCGCAATCTGCTCGGCGATGGCGATGATCTGGTCGCCCAAGGGGCCGATCGGGGACGAACCTGCCGCGTTCGCGACGATGTTCTGCCCGTCCTCGGACGCCATGAACTTCACGTACTCGGTCACGAGCGCGCGCTCGGTCGGGTCATCGTACTGCTGGCACACGATGATGTACGACACGAGGACGAGCGGGTACGCGCCAGCCGCGGTGGTCGTGCGGTCAAGCTTGTACGCGAGGTCGTTCGCGCCGTTGGCCCCCTCGGCGAGCGGCGACGCGGCGACGGCCGCGGCGGCACCTTCGGGGGAGTACGACACGAACGCGTCGCCGACCTTGATCGCGACGGTGCCGAAGCCAGCGGCCCGCGACGCGTCGGCGTAGCCGATCGTGCCAGCGGTGCCCTTGACGAGATCGATGACGGCCGAGGTACCCGGGCCACCCTCACCCACGTTGTTCGGCCACTCGCCGGACGCCTCGTACGGCCACGACGACGATGCCTTCTCGAGGTAGTCGGTGAAGTTCTTCGACGTGCCCGACTCGTCGGAGCGGTGAACGACCGTGATGAGGGAGTCCGGCAGGCTGACGCCCGCGTTGTCCGCCGCGATGGCCGG
>CAZTJX010000051.1:1645-9663 GCA_964613755.1 uncultured Demequinaceae bacterium
CCACTTGGTGATCTTGCCGTCGAAGATCTGAGCGATGACGTCGGGCGTCATGTTCAGGCTGTCGATGCCCTCAAGGTTGAAGAGCACCGCGATCGGCGAGATGTACATGGGGAGGTGCGCGGCACCGAGGTCCCCGTCACAACGCTCGACGGCCGAGGCGTACTCGTCCGCCTTCATGAGCGAGTCGGAACCCGCGAACGAGGTCGCTCCGTCGAGGAACTGAGTACGGCCGCCGCCGGAGCCGACGGGGTCGTAGTTGAGGGTCACGCCGGGGTTGTCGCCCTCGAACGTGGCCTTCCAGGCCTCCTGGGCCTTCTCCTGGGAGGAGGCGCCGGCGCCGTTCAGCTCGCCCGAAAGGGGAGCCATGGTCTCGGTGTCCGTGCCACCCGTGGTCGTGGTGGTGGACGTCTCGTCACCCGAGCTGCACGCAGCCAGGGCAAGGGTCAGCGCCGTCGCCGAAGCGAGGGCGGCGGTACGAAGAGCAATCTTCACGTCGAGAATCCTTCTGTTATGTCGATGACCGGCATTCGCCGGATACCTTGAACCGTACGGAGGCCAGGTAACCGCGAGCGGGGATGGGCGTGAACGTTGGGTGAACGTTCGGTGAATGCGCGCGGGGAGCTCAGGCGAGCCGTTCGAGCGTGTACCCGACGCCCCTCACGGTCTTGAGCAGGGTGGGCTGAGACGGGTCGGCCTCGATGCGGCTCCTGAGTCGCTTCACGTGCACGTCGAGCGTCTTGGTGTCTCCGAAGTAGTCGAGGCCCCAGACCCGGTCGATGATCGTCTGCCGCGTCAGCACCCGGCCCGCGTTCGCGGCGAGGAGGTAGAGCAGCGCGAACTCCTTGGGCGGCAGCGACGTGGTCGTGCCGTCTTGGGCGAGCGTGAGTCGCTCCGGGTCGAGCGTGAGCCCGGAGACCGCCAGCCGCTCGGGCTCCTGCTCCGGCTCGGCGAGCGACGACGACGTCCGACGGAGAACGGACCGAATGCGCGCGACGAGCTCGCGGCCCGAGTACGGCTTCGTGACGTAGTCATCCGCGCCGAGCTCCAGGCCGATGATCTTGTCCACCTGTTCGTCCTTCGCGGTGACCATGATGATGGGGACGTCGGAACGCTCGCGAATCGCCTTGAACACGCCCGCGCCGGAAAGGCCAGGAAGCATGAGGTCGAGTAGGACGACATCGGCACCCCGGCGCTCGAACGTCCTGACGCCCTCGGGGCCCGTCGACGCGAGCGAAACGGCGAAGCCCTCGCGGGTGAGCAAGACCCTCAAGGAGTCGCGGTAGGACTCCTCGTCTTCGATGACGAGTACCCGTGGAGTGTCGCTCACGCTCACGTCTCGATCTCCTTTGCGCGGAGGGGGACTCTCAGAGTGAAGGTCGAGCCGACGCCGGGCTTCGACCACACGCGGACGTCGCCGTCGTGCTGGGCGGCGACGTGCTTGACGATGCTCAATCCTAGGCCCGTGCCCCCGGTCGCGCGGGATCGCGCCGGATCGGTCCTGTAGAACCGCTCGAAGATACGCTCTTGCTCGGACTCCTCGATGCCGATCCCCTGGTCGATCACAGAGACAGCCGCAGCGCCATCCTCTCGTCCCACCGAGACCGTCACGCGCCGCTCCGCGTCCGAGTAGGCGACCGCATTATCGATCAGGTTGCGGATCGCCATCACGAGCAGGTCGCGGTCCCCCATGACGGGGATAGTCCCCGCGGCAGCGATCGTGACCGAGATTCCGCGCGCCTGTGCGACGAGTTGAGCGGACTCGACCGCCTCGCGCGCCGCGTCTGCGAGGTTGACGCGACGCTTCTCGACGACGCTCTCCACGCCCTGGAGACGAGAGATCTCGATGATCTCCTGGATGAGCTTGGAGAGTCGTCGAGCCTCCTTGCCGACCTTGGAGGAAAACTCGCGCACCATCGCGGGGTCGTCGGCCGCGCTCTCGATCGTCTCGGCCAGCAGAACGAGGGCGCCGACAGGGGTCTTGAGCTCGTGCGAGACGTTCACCGCGAATTCCCGCCGGGACACTTCGGCGGCGCGCTGCTCTGTATGGTCGTTGGCGATCACAAGCACGAGTTGGTCGTCAATGGGGGTTGCCCGCGCGTGGACGGTCAAGGTCGTTCCGAGAACCCCGCGGCGAACCGCCACCTCGCCCTCCACCGCGTCGCCATGTTTCCACGCCTTTTCGGCGAGATCCGCGACCTCAGCGAGGAGCGCCCCGTCGGGCCGAGTGAGCCCCATCCCGGTCGCGTAGGCATTGCCCGCTGCCGCCCTTCGATCCCTTGAGACGACGATGGCTCCGGCCTGAAGGAGGCCAAGGACCTGGCGCGTTCGGTGAGGCACGAGGGTGGGTGACCCCGGCGAGAGCCGCCCGCGCCAGCGAGCGACCGTAACGCCGGTACCCGCACCCGCGAGCGTGCCGACGACGAGCGCGACGACTACCTCGGGGCTCATGCGCCCACAGTATCGGCGCGTCCGACCGTTTACCCAATGTTCACGGCCCCGCGTCGCCGTCGCCTGTCCGACCGCTCCCGAAGGTGCCAAACTAAGGGACAGCACAGCGCCGAACCCCAAGGAGTCTCATGCGCACGATCTTCACGGCCGAGCTCTCCCAGCTCGCGGACGACCTCGTCGAGATGAGCGAGCACGTCCAGGTTGCCATCCACCGCGCCTCGGATGCCCTCGCCAAGAAGGACCTCGAACTCGCCCAATCTGTCATCGCCGACGACGCGAAGCTTGACGCCCTCGAGAATCGGGTCGACGAGCGTTGCGTCCTACTTATCGCCCAGCAACAGCCCGTTGGTCTCGACCTGCGCACGCTCGTGACATCACTTCGTATCTCGGCCGGACTTGAGCGGATGGGCGACCTCGCGCAGCACGTCGCCGAGGCGGCGCGGCGAGCGTACCCGGACTCACCGATTCCCACCTCACACCGCGAGATCTTCACCGACATGTCGGCGGCGGCGTGCCATGTGTCCGATCTCCTTGTCGAACTACTCAAGAGCCGCGACCTCAATGTCGCCGCGCGGATCGTCGCCGAGGACGACACGCTGGACGATCTGCACGAGAAGGCGTACTCGAGTCTCCTAGCGAAGGGCTACAAGGGGGGTACCCAGGAGACCCTCAATGTCGCGCTTCTCGCGCGATTCTTCGAGCGCTTCGGTGACCACGCCGTCAATGTCTCGCGGCGCATCGTCTACCTCGTCACGGGCGACCTCGCAGGGGATCGCTCCGCGATCTAGGACCACGTCTCCGCCGCAGCTCGGGGGCGCAAGCGAAAGGCGGGCCCCCTCGGGGAGCCCGCCTTCGCCGTTGCCGGTGCGTGCCGGCTACTTCTCTCGCCGTGCTACTTCTTTCCCTGCGCGGCCACGGCCGCGGCACCCGCGGCGGCCGCCTCAGGATCGAGGTACTCGCCGCCCTTGGTGATGGGCTTGAGGTCCTCATCAAGTTCGTACACGAGCGGGATGCCCGTGGGGATGTTGAGGCCAACGATCGTCTCTTCGTCGAGGTCGTCGAGGTACTTCACGAGAGAGCGCAGCGAGTTGCCGTGCGCCGCGATCATCACCGTCTTGCCCGCCTTGAGGTCCGGGACGATGTCGCTCGTCCAGTACGGCAGGGCGCGCTCAAGGACGTCCTTGAGGCACTCGCTCTTGGGAACGGGCTCGCCTACGTAGCGGGGATCGCCAGCCGAAGAGAACTCGCTATCGTCGGCGATGGGCGGCGGCGGGACGTCATACGAGCGGCGCCAGAGCATGAATTGCTCCTCGCCGAACTGCTCGAGAGTCTCGGCCTTGTTCTTGCCCTGGAGGTCGCCGTAGTGACGCTCATTGAGTCGCCACGAGCGCTTGACCGGGATCCAGTGGCGATCCGCGGCGTCGAGGGCGAGGTTGGCGGTCGTGATCGCGCGGCGCAGGACGGAGGTGTGGAGGACGTCCGGAAGGACGCCCTTCTCCTTCAGGAGCTTGCCCGCGTGCGAGGCTTCTGCATATCCCTTCTCGCTCAGGTCGACATCGACCCATCCGCAGAAGAGGTTCTTGGCATTCCATTCGCTCTCGCCGTGGCGGAGCAGTACGAGTGTGTACGTCATGCGCCCATCCTAGAAGGAGCTCGCGCGCCCCGACGGCGCCAAAAGTCCCACGGCCCTTCAGCCGAAGGTCACGCACGCAGGGCTCGTCACCGACACGCTCGCGTGGGGAAGCTCCAGGACGTCCGCCGACTCGGCGTTCGCTTCGAGGGCAAGCACGTCGGCCAGGTCGAAGATGCTCGCCCTGTGAGACTTCTCGTTCCCCACGACCAGTTGCTCACCCGTCACGGCGAAGTGTCGGGGATACTCGCCCCCCGAGTCGAAAGACACGCGGTAGGTGGGAAGGCCATCACTTCCGAGGTCAAAGACGGCGATGACATCGCACCCGCGCACGGACACGAGCAGGACATCGGAGACGACGAGCACGTGAGATTCGTAGATGGCGTCTCCCGACCTGAGGGGGGCCGGGGTCGCGGGTGTCGAGTCGAGAAGCGTCGCGGTGAGGGAGTCGGCGTCCCACCGCAGAGACTTCAGGGTGTGGTCGAGCTCGCATGCGACGTAGATCATGCCGCCCCGGGTCGCGAAGTGCCGCGGCCCCGATCCAGGGGGAAGTTGAGCCGCTACACCATCGGCGCGCAGAGACCCGTCTGACCGCACCTCGAAGCGCCGAAGCTCGTCGGTGCCGAGATCGCACACGAGCAGGACCGGGCGCGAGGGCGCGTAGCCGACGAAGTGCGCGTGCGGCCCGGCCTGACGGCGCGGCACTGGTCCCGAGCCCTCACCCTGCAGGATCTGTGCGGGCCCGGTTGTCGCGACGCGCCCATCGGCAAGGAGGGGAAGGACGGCGAGTTCACCGCTCACGTAGTGGGCCACGTAGGCGGTGAGGGTGTCGCGCGAGAGGAGCACGTGACAAGCCCCCGATCCCCCCGTAGGCACGCGATCGAGAACGAAGGGATGCGCGGGATCGGCGACGTCAACGCACACGAGGTGCGACTGTTCCTCTTCCGTGACCGCATAGAGCAACGAGAGGTCAGGGTGCATCGCGACGAACGAGGGTGCGGGAAGCTCGATCGCAAGAAGTGCTGGCCCGCGAGGAGCCATCACCCACAAACCCTCACCACAACCCGTCGGGGTGTCTGCGCCCGCCTCGGGGTACGTCCCCCACCACCACGTCTCGGACATCATGCCCCTTCGGCGAGGACGCGGCGGCTCGCGCGCGTGGGGAGTGGACTAGCGGTTGGCGGCCTCGTACGCCGCACGCAACTCGGCCGAGATCCGTCCTCTTTCGTTGACGGCGTGGCCGTGGCTGCGGGCCCACGCTCGGATCGCCTGAACCTCTCCAGAGTTCCTTCTGGCAGCCCGCGTCGGGCGGGCGTTCGCCCGTCGGGCGCTCGCGATCCATGGCGCCAACTCCGCGCGCAACTCGGCGGCGCGTCGACTCGTCAAGTCAATTTCGAAATTCGTGCCATCGAGCGAAAACGTCACCGTCTCGTCTGCAGGCGAACCGTCAATGTCATCGATGAGTATGACCTGAACCTTCTGCGCCATCACTTGCCCCTTCGGTCATTCTCAGCATGGCATGGGCCCAGCAGGGCGTCAAAGAATGCACCGTCTTCCGGGCAGGAATTGCGGAACTCCTAGGTCGACGGGCTCGCAGAGTCCTCGGATGGTTTGACGAGCGGGAACAAAATCGTGTCGCGGATTCCCAAACCGGTGAGTGCCATGAGTAGACGATCGATGCCCATGCCCATGCCCCCGGCGGGAGGCATCGCGAACTCCATCGCCGTGAGGAAGTCGTCATCGACCCGCATGGCCTCATCGTCGCCGGCGGCCCCGAGTCGTGCCTGCGACTCAAAGCGCTCTCGCTGAACGACGGGATCCACAAGTTCCGAGTACGCCGTGGCAAGCTCGAAGCCCCGCACGTAGAGATCCCATTTCTCCACGAGCCCGGCCACCGTCCTATGGTCACGGGTTAGGGGCGACGTCTCGACCGGGAAGTCCCGCACGAACGTTGGCGCGTGCAACGCCGCTCCCACGTGGTGCTCCCACAACTCTTCGACCAACTTCCCGTGGCTCACGCGCTTGGGGTCGACGCCGATATCGGCCGCCTCGCACCATTCCAGCAACTGTGCGATGTCGCTCTCCGGTGTGACGTCGGCTCCCAGGGCCTCGGAGAGCGAGCCGTACAGGGTCAGCTCGGTCCAGGTACCCCCGATGTCGTACGCCGTGCCGTCGGCGAGTTCAATCTCGGTGCCCCCGAAGACGTCCATCGCGGCGCCCTGGACAAGTTCGCGCGTCATCGACGCCATGGTGTCGTAGTCGCCGTAGGCCTCGTAGGCCTCGAGCATCGAGAACTCAGGGGAATGAGAGGAGTCCGCGCCCTCATTTCGAAAATTACGATTGATCTCAAAGACCTTCTCCATTCCCCCCACGACGGCGCGCTTGAGGAATAGCTCGGGGGCGATCCGCAAATAGAGATCAAGATCAAACGCATTCATGTGTGTGACGAAAGGTCGCGCGGTTGCCCCGCCCGCCTGCGTCTGGAGCATGGGAGTCTCGATCTCAATGAAGCCGCGTGCGTGGAGAGAGTCACGGAGCGATCGGACGACCCCCGCGCGGCGGCGAGCCGTGTCGCGGGCGAGTGGACGGGCGATGAGGTCTACGTAACGCTGCCTGACCCGCGATTCCTCCGAGAGCTCCTTGTGGAGCGCGGGTAGAGGGCGGAGCGCCTTCGCGGCGATCGCCCACTCGTCGGCAAACACCGAGACCTCGCCGCGTTTGGACTTCCCCGCCACGCCCTGCGCAAACAGGTGATCGCCCAAGTCCACGTCCGCCTTGAAGGCCGCGAGCGACTCCTGTCCCACCCGGGCCTCACTGAGCATGATCTGGAGTCGTTCGCCCTCTCCGTCCTGAATGGCGGCGAAGACCAGCTTGCCCGTATCGCGGAGGAAAACGACGCGTCCGGCGACGCCGACGATGTCCTCGGTCTCCACCCCCGACTCGAGGGAGTCGTAAGCACCCCGGACCCCGGCGATGTCGTGGGTACGGGGGACGCCAACCGGGTAGGGGTCTCCGCCCGAGGCCACGATGCGGGCGCGCTTTTCGCGCCGAACGCGCATCTGCTCGGGGAGGTCGGGCTCGTCTGTCGCGTCGGTCACGCCCCTAGGCTACCGGGGCGCGCCCATGGCACGGCGCGGATCGGTCAGTGGAGATCGAGTGCCAGATCGAGCGCGGGTGAGGAATGGGTGAGCGCGCCGACCGAAAGATAGTCGACGCCCGTCGCCGCGACGGCCGATGCCCGATCAAGCGTCAGGCCACCCGTCGCTTCGAGTTCGACCTTGCCGACCTCGGCTTCGCGCGCCCTCACCTCGCGGACGACTTCAGCCATCGCACTCTCGGTCATGTTATCGAGCATGAGGAAGCGTGCGCTGGCATCGATGGCCTCGTGCGCCTGCGCGAGGCGCTCGACCTCCACCTGGATTCCCACCTCGGGGAAGCGTGCCCGTACGGCCTTGATGGCCTCGGCGACTCCTCCCGTCGCGATCACATGGTTGTCCTTGATGAGCGCGACATCGTAGAGGCCCATACGCTTGTTGACTCCACCCCCGCACCGCACCGCGTATTTCTCGAGCTCCCTCAGCATCGGCGTGGTCTTGCGGGTGTCGAGCACACGTGCGTCGGTGCCTACAAGCTCATCCGCCCACCGACGCGTATGAGTCGCGATTCCCGAGGCGAGGCTCATGAGATTGAGTAGCGTGCGTTCGGCCGTCAGAATGACGTGGCCGGGTCCGGCAACCTCTGCAATGACGTCGCCTGGTCGGACGGGTTCGCCATCGGACGCACGGAGCTTCACCTTGGGGACCTGCTGGTCCCAACGGAGGGCGACCTGGTTGAAGATCTCGTCGAGCACCTCGACTCCCGCGAGGACCCCCGCCTCCCGCGCCACGAGTTCCCCCGTGACGACCGCGTCCGCCGCGATGGTCGCCTGCGTCGTCACGTC
>CAZTJX010000052.1:0-8156 GCA_964613755.1 uncultured Demequinaceae bacterium
CGAGGTTCAGTATCGACTTGATGAGCGTGGTCTTGCCCGCGCCGTTGGGTCCGAGGATGCCGAAGATCTCGCCGCGGCGCACCTCGAAGGTCACCCCGTCGACCGCTCGGGTCGAACCGTAGGACTTGCGCAGGTCCTTGACCGCGAGAACGACCTCGCTCGACGCCTCGGCCATGCGTTTCCACCTCCACTTCCGTCCGGGGGTAGCCCGGCCCGTTCCCGGAGAGAACAGTAGTGCCTCCGTCCGGTTCACGCGAGGCGATGACAGTCGTAGGTCTGGGGTGCGGCCGGGGCTAGCCTGGTTCCGTGACCAAGCCCGCTGACGTCGTCGCCATCGCTCAGGACCTCATCCGCATCGACACGACGAACCCGGGCGACGGAACGGGACCGGGGGAGCGCGTCGCGACCGAGTACGTCGCCACGTTCCTGTCGAACCTGGGGCTCGAGCCCATCATCCGGGAGTCGGAACCGGGCAGAACGAGCATGACCGCCCTGTGGGAGGGCGAGGACCGCTCGCGCCCCCCGCTCGTCGTCCACGGCCACCTCGACGTCGTCAAGGCCTTCGAGGAGGAATGGCGCCACCCTCCGTTTGCCGCCGAGGTTCACGAGGGGATGATCTGGGGCAGGGGCGCCGTGGACATGAAGGGCACCGACGCGGTGTACCTCGCGACGGCCTCGAACATGATCGGCGCGGGGCTCAAGCCCGCCCGCGACATCGTGCTCGGCTTCATGGCAGACGAGGAACACGGCGGCTCCAAGGGCGCACGCTTCATGGTCGACGAGCACCGCGATGACTTCCTCGGCGCGACCGAGGCCGTGAGCGAGGTCGGGGGGTTCTCGACGCAGATCAACGGCCGCCGCGTCTACCTCCTTCAGACGGCGGAGAAGGGCCTCCAGTGGCTGCGGCTCGTCGCGACGGGGACGGCGGGCCACGGGAGCCTCGTGCACGAGGACAACGCCGTCACCCATCTGGCCGAGGCGCTGGCGAAGATCGGGAGGTACGCGTGGCCCCTCGACATCGGTCCGACGGTCGAAGCCCTCCTGCGCGGCGTCGCGGATCTGACGGGGGAGACCTACGAGCCCACGCCCGAGGTCGTCGATCGCCTCATCGCCCACCTCGGGAGCGCCGCGAGGTTCGTCGAACCCACCGTGCGCAATACCTCGAACCCCACCCAGCTCGACGGGGGCTACAAGGCGAACGTCATTCCCAACACCGCGACGGGGGTCGTCGATACCCGACCCCTGTACGGCCAGCACGAGGAGGTCGCGGCCATCGTCGCCGAGTTGGCGGGGCCGAACATCAAGGTCGAACCGATCGTGAGCGATATCGCGCTCGAGGTGCCGTTCTCCGGACCGCTCGTCGACGCGATGATCGCGTCGCTCCACGCGGAGGATCCCGGTGCCCCCGTGTTGCCATACGCGCTCTCAGGGGGCACGGACAACAAGCACATGAGCCGCATCGGGATCACGGGCTACGGGTTCGCCCCGCTCCAACTTCCGCCCGATCTCGACTTCCCGTCCCTCTTCCACGGGGTGGACGAGAGGGTTCCGATCGAGGGGCTCACGTTCGGGGTGCGCGTCATGGAGACGTTCCTGCGTACGTGCTGAGCCGAGTTCGTCGACATCGAAACGCGGTAACGGCGCTACCCGAGGTCGGTGCGCTCGACTCGCATGGCGCGCCTGCGCAACCAGACCCTCCTGGCGCCACCGCGATACAGGAGCACGCGCGCGAGCTCCCACCGACCGTATTCGGCCTGAAGAGCGAGCATCTCGCGGGCATCGGCCCGGCTCACCCTCGCGGGGATGACGACGGTTCGCGTCTCGATGTGGCTTGCGCGCGGAGCGGTGCGTCCGGAGGGGACAACCGCTCCAGATCTCAATTGGGGGGAGATCTCATGCATAGCGTTACCAGTTTGCACCCGCCACCGGTAACGTGAGTGCCATGGAAGTTGATGTCCGTGAGGTGCTGCGTCACCTGGTTACGGCGTTCGAGAATCACCTGGAGGCAGTCACCTCCCGGAGGAGCCCGGATGACGCCGCAGTAGACGACGCGTACGAGGCCCTCGCGGCCGCATTCGAGCGCTACGAGGAGAAACTCGATCTCGAGTTTGCCGAGGGGCTTCCCGTCGTCCTGGACGACTCGGACGACGACGACGCCGATGACGAGGCGGACTTCGACTACATCGACGATGAGATCGACGATGCCGACGATGAGGTGGACGGCCTCATCGAGGTTGATCCCCTGGACGACGAAGCGGACGATGGCGAGATCGACGATCTCGACGAGTTCAGCCTTCGCGACTAGCGGTTCCGTCTCCCCATCAGGAAGGGCGCCGTTGTCGCACGCCCTGCGACCTACCGTCGCTCTGGGTAGCCGATCGCGGGAGCGGAGACCTCGTCGAGTGCTTCCCGGATCGCGGCAGGGAGAGTGAGATCCTCCGCGCTCAGCGCGGGAACAAGCTGCTCGGAGGTCCGTGCTCCCACGATCGCCGAGGTCACGTTCGGCGCGTCGCGTACCCACGCGAGTGCAACCTCGTGCGCGGTGTGTCCGAGCCCTTCCGCTGCGGTGTAGAGGGCTTCGACGATCGCAGCGACTCGATCCGTCAGATAGGGCTCGACGAACCCAGCGAGGTGGTCGGACGCCGCCCTCGAGTCGGCGGGGATGGAGGTGCGGTACTTGCCCGTGAGAACGCCTCGCCCCGCGGGGGACCACGCGAGCACTCCGAGTCCCAGGGCTCGGGTAGCGGGGAGGACCTCGCGTTCGATCCCGCGCTGTGCGAGCGAGTACTCCACCTCCGCGACGGCGAGTCCCGGTCGGGAAAGCAGGGTCGCCGCACGCGCCGTCGCCCATCCGGGGAAGTTGCTGATGCCGACGTACCGCGCGCGGCCCGAGTTGACCGCGATCTCAAGGGCGTGAAGGGTCTCCTCGATCGGGGTGACGGCGTCGAAGGCATGCACGAGCCAGAGGTCGACATAGTCCGTCTCGAGGCGTTCAAGGGAATCGTCGAGCGTCCCGAGGAGGGAATCGCGAGAGGCGTCCACAGTGCGGCCCGCCTCTGTGCGACGCACGCCCGCCTTGGTACAGATCTGAACATCGCGGCGCGATACGGTGCCACCCAGCATCGAGCCGATTGTCGCCTCGGCGCCGCCATCCCCGTACGACGCGGCCGTGTCAAGCAGGGTGCCGCCCGCATCGAGAAACGCGTCGAGTTGGAGTCCGGCCTCGACGTCGTCCGTGTCACGGCTCCACGTCATGGTTCCCAGGGCGAGTCTCGACACCTCGAGTCCGGTCGCCCCGGCTCGTCTTCTCTCCACTTCCCCGACGCTACCCGGGGCGCGGTGACAAGGCGGCACGGCGCGCGGCGGTAGTGTGGCGAGCGTGAACTGGTGGGAGGCCGTGGTCCTCGGCGTCGTACAGGGCCTGACCGAGTTCCTGCCGATTTCCTCGAGCGCACACATTCGCGTCGTTGGGGCCCTCCTTCCCCACGGGTCCGATCCTGGCGCGGCCTTCACCGCAGTGATCCAGATCGGCACGGGCGCCGCTGTCCTCTGGTACTTCCGCCGTGATATCGCCCAGATCCTCGTGGCGTGGTTCCGCGCCCTCGCCGGTCGTGACGGCCCGGACTGGTCCTCCCGATTCGGCTCCAAGAGCGCCGATGCGAGGCTCGGCTGGTGGGTGATCCTCGGGTCGATCCCGATCGTCGTGCTCGGCCTCCTCTTTCAACAGTCCATCGAGTCGAGCCTGAGGAACCTGTGGATCACGGCAGGGGTTCTTGCCGCGTTCGCGCTCGTCCTCGAGTGGGCAGACCGGATCGGCGCCAAGCATCGAGAACTCGGAAGCCTGAGGGCGCGCGATGCCGTCGTCCTCGGTCTCGCACAGGCCGCCGCGCTGGTCCCCGGCGTCTCGAGGTCGGGTGGGACGATCTCCGCTGGGCTCCTGCTGGGATTGAGCCGCGTCGCAGCTGCCCGTTTCTCGTTCCTCCTCGCGCTCCCCGCGATCGTGGGTTCGGGCTTCTACGAGCTGGCCAAGAACAAGGACGAGTTGACGGCAACGGGAGGCGCAGGCCTCGCGAACACGGCGATTGCGGCCATCGTCTCGGCCGTTGTCGGGTACGTGGTCATCGTGTGGTTCCTGAGGCTGCTCACGACGCGCTCGTTTACGCCGTTCGTCGTGTACCGATGGATCTTCGCCGTCGCGATCGTCGTCCTGATCGTCACGAACACGATTCCGGTGCGCTAGGCGCCGTCCCGTCGTCGCAGAAACCTCTCGAACTCTGCCGCGATGGCGTCACCCGAGGCCTCCGGAAGGTTCGTGGCGTCCGTGACCTCCTCGAGCGCCTTCACGTGCGAGGCGACCTCCTCGTCTTCCCCCGCGAGATCGTCGACGCCGCGCTCCCACGCCTCTGCCTCGTACTCGAGGTCGCCGAGCCCGATGGGGGCGCCGATGAGGCGCTCCACGACTCCAAGAAGGGTGCGCGTCGCCTTCGGATTCGGGGGATGAGCGACATAGTGTGGGACCCCAACCCAGCCGGAGACCACCTGGATTCCCCGGAGGGAGGCCTCGTGCGCGAGCACCCCCGTAATTCCCGCGGGGCCGTCGTAGTCCGAGCGTTCGATATCGAGGAGCTTGCGTACCTCCGGCTCCTCGGACGAGAGGTAGATCGGGAGCGGGCGCGTGTGGGGAGAATCCACGAGCAGCGCGCCTAACGTCACGAGGACGGTCACGTCGAACTCCTCGGCTGCGTCGAGGACCTCGCCACAGAACCTGCGCCAGCGCATCGAGGGTTCGATTCCTCGGGCGAGGAGGACCGTGCGCCCGGGCTGCGACGGTACCTCGACCGTGGAGATCACCGTGCCAGGCCAGGAGACGACGCGCTCCCCACGCTCGTTCCGGGAGATCGTCGGCCTACTGACTTGGAGGTCGTGGAAGTCCTCAGAGTCCAGGGTGAGGTACTCCTGGGCGTGCCACATCTTGCTGAGGTGGTCGACCGTAGCCGAGGCGGAGGATCCGGCATCATTCCAGCCCTCGAAAGCGGCGATCATCATCGTCGCGTCGCGGTCCAAGGGGGTGGCCTTGTCGGGGCTTTCCATCACACGAGCCTAGACTGTGCGCCGATGAATGCGAACGCTGGCTGGCCCGACGCGATCCTGTGGGATATGGATGGCACCTTGATCGACACCGAGCCGTATTGGATTGCGGCCGAGGTCGAGTTATGCGAAGCACATGGCGCCTCGTGGACCCACGATGACGGGCTATCGCTCGTCGGAAATTCGCTTGCTGCATCGGCCGAGGTCCTGCGGGACCGGGGCGTTGACCTGCCCATACCGGCCATCATCGATGCGCTACTCGACGAGGTGATCTCCCTGGTCAGGGGCTATGTCCCGTGGCAGGAGGACGCACGCGGTCTTCTTTCTCGAGCGCGGAGTGTGGGTGTTCCGTGCGCCCTCGTGACGATGTCGTACGCGAACCTCGCCGACGCGTTCATCGAGTCGGCGGGTTCATTCGAGGTCGTCGTCACCGGCGACACGGTCGCGAACGGCAAGCCACACCCCGAGTCCTACCTCACGGCGGCGGCACGCCTCGGCGTCCCCATTGAGAGGTGCCTCGCGATCGAGGACTCGCCCTCGGGGATCCGCTCGGCTCACGCGTCGGGTGCGAGGACGGTGGCGATCCGACGCCTCACCCCGCTCGAACCGCTTCCCGGGATGTCGCGCGTCCGCAGCCTCGACTCCCTGAGCGACGACGCGATCGAGGCGATCATGGCGGGCGTGGTTATCGACGAGTTGGGCGACGAGACCTAGCCCTCGGGCGCTACGCCGAGGGCTGCGGTGACGGCCTGGGGGTCGAGGGGTGGCGGCGTGCCACCGAACTCGGGACAGAGCGCCTGAAAACTGCACCAACCGCAGAGCTTGCCGCGCCGCGTCCTCCATGTCGAGGAACGGGCCGCGGTCACGATCTCGTCCCACAGCGACCGGACCTCGTCCTCGATGCGCTCGATGTCCTCCTCGGTCGGGTGGAGGACGACGCTCGCCCCATCCTTGAGGTAGAGCAGTTGGAGGACGCTCACTCGTCGCCCTCGCAGACGTTCGACCAGGAGGGCGTAGAACCGCATCTGGAACTTCGCCTGTGCCCCGTACTGGGGTGCGGGGGACCTCCCGGTCTTGTAGTCGACAACGCGAATGGACCCGTCCGGTGCGACGTCAACGCGGTCGATAATGCCTCGCAAGAGTGGTCCGTCGGGAAGCTGCCATTCGACGAATTCCTCGCGGGCATCGGGCTCGAGGCGCCGAGGGTTTTCGAGCGAGAAGTAGGTGGTGACGCGTTCGGCAGCCTCATCGAGCCAAGCGCCCTCTGCTCCGGCGGATTCGTGCAGGGATTCGAGGTCGGCTGACGCGCTGCGCATCGCCTGCCAGGTGGGTCCGAGCGAGGCGGTCGCAGCATCGACGGTACGTTCCGCCGCCGGAAGTTCGTAGAGGTCCTCAAGGACCGAGTGGACGAGCGTTCCGAGCGTCGCCGCAGTGGAAGGGGGCTCGGGAACCTGGTCGATGACGCGCAGGCGGAACAGGTGTGGGCACTGCCGGAAGTCGTTCGCGCGTGACGGCGACAATGCGGGTGCTCTCCTGGCCATGCGCCCACCCTACGGAACGGGTCGGACGGCCGGGCCTACAGCGCCGCGCGTCGAGCGCCGGCGATCGAGCGGATACCGTATGGGGATGGCACAGGGCGAGCGCGAGACACGAGGTTGGGTCGTCGGGCGCGTCCTCGGAGCGAGGGTCATCGTCCAGTGGTCCTCCCTGGTCACGATGGCGGTCTTTGCCCTCATCTGGGGTCAGGACAGCGGGGGTGGGTACTCGAACAGGAGCCTGGCGAGCGGGGTCGAGTACGTCCTCATCGTCTTCGGATCGATCTTCCTCCACGAGGTTGCGCACGCACTCGCGGGACGGGCGTTCCGGCGCGAGGTCAAGGAGATCGTGTTGACCCTCCTTGGGGCACACACGTCATTCGATGGCCGCAACATCTCTGCCTTCGCGAGCGGCACGATCGCGGCCGCGGGCCCGGCGATGAACGCGCTTCTGGCCGTTGCCGCGATCGGGATCGGGCGCCTCGGGGTGACAGGAAACGCGCATGAAGCCCTGACCCTCGTCGCGCTCGCCAACATCCTGCTCGCGATCTTCAACTCGTTGCCGGGAATCCCCATGGACGGAGGCAAGGTCCTTGAGGCGATTGTCTGGGGTGTCAGCGGGAACCGGCGCCTTGGCGTGGTCGTCTCCGCATGGGGAGGACGCGTCGTGGTGGCCGGAATCGTCGCGTACGTTGCCTGGCTGAACTTCGGTACGGGGCGAGAGCCGAGCCTCTTCTCCGTCATGTGGGGTTTCCTGCTCGTCTCGTTCCTGTGGCCCGCCTCGACCGTCGCGCTCAGGGGGGCAGACGTGGAGGCGCGCGTCGACGCCGTCACCATCCTTGCCCTGATGCGCCCGGCGATCGGGCTTCGCTACGACGTCTCCGTGGCCGCGGCGCTACAGGAGGCGGGGAGGACGGGCGTGGGTGAGATCGTCGTCCTTTCCGCCGACGGGCACCCCGCAGGCCATTTCGCCGCCTCGGGTGCGGCCGAGGTTCCGCCGGATCTCCGTGATGCTACGGGCCTCGCCGCGGTCACGATCCCACTACCCCGAGGCGCCGAGCTCCCCTCCGATCTCGCCGGTCGCGCCGTCCTCGAGCAGATTCGCCGGTGGTGGGGCAAGACCGACGCGGTAACGGTGATGGACGAGGGCGAGGTCGTCGGCATCGTCCTGCTCGCCGACGTGGGCGAACGCCTCAAGTAGAGCGAGCACGGCCCCCTAGACTTGGGGGGTGAAGACCGCCCCCGCCTTCCCGACCGGCGCAGCCGCGTGCCGTGGAGTTCTGCGCGCGGGCGACCGTGTGCAGCTCACGGACTCCAAGGGGCGCCACCACACGATCACGCTCGAGAACGGGCGCACGTTCCATACGCATCGGGGCGCTTTCGAGCATGAGGATCTGATTGGGAAGCCCGAGGGGACGGTCGTGACGACCGCAGCGGGAGTATCGTATCTCGCCCTACGCCCGCTTCTGTCCGACCTCGTCCTATCGATGCCCAGGGGCGCCGCCGTCGTCTACCCCAAGGACGCCGCGCTCA
>CAZTJX010000052.1:8166-9542 GCA_964613755.1 uncultured Demequinaceae bacterium
GACGTCTTCCCTGGCGCCCGCGTCGTCGAGGCCGGGGTGGGCTCCGGCGCGCTGACGATGTCGTTGCTGCGCGCGGTTGGCGACGTGGGCTCCCTGCTGTCCATCGAACGTCGCGAGGACTTCGCTGCGATCGCGCGCGCGAATGTCGAGGGGTTGTTCGGCGGCCCGCATCCTGCGTGGACGGTCGAGATCGGGGATTTTACCGAGGTCGCGCCCACGCGCTGCGAGCCCGGCTCCATCGATCGCGTCGTACTGGACATGCTCGCGCCGTGGGAGAACATCGACGCGGCGGCGCGGATCCTCGCCCCCGGCGGTGTCTTCATCGCTTACGTCGCGACGACCACGCAGTTGTCCCGACTGGCCGAGGACCTTCGCGAGCACGGAGGATTCACCGAGCCCTCGGCATCGGAAACGCTCCTGCGTACCTGGCATCTCGAAGGGCTCGCGGTGCGTCCCGACCATCGGATGGTCGGTCACACCGGGTTCCTGATCACGTCGCGACGCATGGCCCCCGGCGTCGAGGCGCCCCTGCGTCACCGCCGACCCGCCAAGGGTTCGTATCCCGTCGACGAGGAATGGACGCCAGAGGACCTGGGTGAGCGTGCCGTGAGCGAGAAGAAGATCCGCAAGGTGCGACGCGACGTTGAGGGACGCGGTGTTGAGGGACCTGCGGCGAAGGAGGGTCGGCGATGAATCTCTCCGACGATGTCGCGCGTCTGCAGAAGCAGAACGCGGAACTCGGGCGCCTTCTGGAGACCGCCCGCTCGCAGTTGGGGGAGCTCAGGGAGCGCCTCGGCGAACTGTCCGCGCCGCCCCAGACCTTTGGGACCCTTCTGAAATGGGCGGGGGACAACGCAGACGTCATGATCGCGGGGCGCCGTATGAGGGTGGCGGTCGCACCTTCCGTGCCGAGGGATCTTCGCGCCGGCCAGGAGATCCTCGTCAATGCGCTCAACGTGGTGGTGGATGTCGCCGAGCCAGAGCGCTCGGGGCAGGCGGCCATCGTCCGGGAGGTGATCGACGACGAGCGCATCCTCGTGGTCGCGAGGGGCGAGGACGAGCGCGTCGCGCTCCTGCTCGGCGGGGATGCGGGCGCGAGGGTGCATGAGGGTGACACGGTCATCATTGACCCGCGAACGGGTTTCGCGAGCGAACGTGTCGAGCGCACCGGGATCGAGTCCCTGCTGCTTGAGGAGGTGCCGGATGTTGACTACGGCGCGATTGGCGGCCTTTCCGGGCAGATCGAGCGCATCCGGGATGCGATCGAGCTTCCCGTGCGCCACCCGGAGCTCTATGCCGAGCACGCGCTCGAGCCTCCCCGCGGCCTACTCCTTTACGGCCCGCCGGGGTGCGGCAAGACGCTCATCGCCAAGGCG
>CAZTJX010000053.1:0-9538 GCA_964613755.1 uncultured Demequinaceae bacterium
CGTTCCGCGATCCCTTCGCCCTCCACGTCATGGACGGAGTCATGAATTCGCTCGGCGACATGGGACTCGGAGTGCTCCTCGTGCCCGCCCTCACCGGCGAGGACGGCGAGCGCTCCCTCCTTGAGACCGCGCCGATGGACGCGGCCATCCTCATGCGCGTTCGCGGGCACGACGATCGAGGGCTCGAGATCGCTCGAAAACGAGGAATTCCGGTGGCGGTCATGGAGGGTCCGGCACCACACGGTGCAGGACTCGTCACGATCGACGACGAACGGGCGACGGCAGCCCTGATCGCGCACCTTACGGCGCTCGGGCACACGCGGATCGCGACCGTTACCCTTCCCCTCGACGACCATGCCGAGACGCAAATCGTGGATCGGGCGCGGTACGACGAGGCGAACTGGGCGCCCGCACACAACCGCCTCGCCGCCTTTGGGGTCGCGGGGATCGAACCATGCGTCGTGGTCGAGGCGAGGGCTTCAATGGTCGAGGAGGGGATCGCCGCCGGGCATCTTGCCCTCTCGCATTCAAGCGAACCCACGGCGATCGTGTGCCAATCGGACCTCCTTGCGGCCGGAGTGACGCTTGCCGCGCGCGAGCTCGACCTTCGCGTTCCGCAGGACGTCAGCATCACGGGATTCGACGGCATCGATGTTCCGTGGCTCGCCCCGCACGAGTTGACGACGGCGATCCAGGACGCCCCCCGCATGGGTCAACTTCTGGCCGACGAGGTGAAGTGCCTCCTCGACGGCGAGACGCCCGAGCCGATTCAACTCGCCGTAACGCTCCGCATCGGAACGACGACGGCTCGCGCCCGCGCGTAGCTGGTCCCGCAGGAAGCCGACGGGCCGCCGCCGGTTGCCCGGCGACGGCCCTCGGATCGGTCGTGGATTAGCCGTTGATCAACTGGTCGATCGGACCAAGCGCGAAGTAGAGCGCGAAGAGACCCGCGACCACCCACATGAGGCCCTTGATCTCCTTGGCCTTGCCCACGGCGACGCTGAGGACGACGTAGGAGATGAAGCCGAGCCCGATACCCGCAGAAATCGAGTACCCGAACGGCATCACAATGATCGTCAGGAAGGCCGGAATCGCGATGCGAAGGTCCTTCCAGTCGATGTCCGCGACCAAGGTCACCATGAGGAACCCGACGACGACGAGAACCGGAGTCGCGGCCTCAAACGGCACCACCTTGTAGAGCGGCGTGAGGAACATCGCGGCGATGAATGCGAGACCCGTGACGATCGATGCCAGGCCGGTGCGCGCGCCGTCCCCGACGCCGGCCGCCGACTCGATGTACGACGTGTTCGACGACGTCGACGCGGCGCCACCGGCGATCGCGGCAACGGAGTCGACGATGAGGATATTCTGCGAACCCTCGGGGATGTCGTCCTTGTCGTTGAGCCCGCCCTCCTCACCGACGGCGGTCATGGTGCCCATCGTGTCGAAGAAGTCGACCACGAGGAGCGAGAACACCACGAGCACACCAGTGAGAATGAGTTTCCATCCCACGCCGTCCCCGGAGAATCCTCCGAAGACACTTACCTGACCCAACAGGTCCAGGTCGGGCGTGAAGTTCGCCTCCGCGCCTTCAAGCGTCGGCGTGACAAGCGACCATGCTTGTGGCTTGATTGCCTCGATGATGAAGGCAACCACCGTGGCGCCCGCAATCGAGATGAGCAGCGCACCCTTGACCTTGCGGGCCAGGAGCACGATCGCAAGCGTGAGACCGACGAGGAACACCACCATGGGGAGCTTGTCGACGTAGCCGCCGTTACCGAACTGGGTCGGGACTCCCGCTCCCGCCTTCACGAGTCCGGCGTCCCAGAGCCCAATGAACGCAAGGAAGAGACCAATACCGACGGCGATTGCCTTCTTGAGGGCAACGGGCACGGCGTAGAGGATCTTGATCCGGAACTTTGTGAGCACGAGCAACAAGACGACGACACCCTCAAGGACGACCATTCCCATCGCCTCGGGCCACGTGTAGCCCTTTGCGACCACGAGGCCGTAGCCGACGAATGCGTTGAGTCCAAGACCCGCAGCGAGCGCGAGCGGGAAGTTCGCGACGAAGCCCATGACGATCGTCATGACTCCTGCGACGAGAGCCGTCGCGGCCGCGACCATACCGATCGCTGCGACGGGGTCATCCCCACCGCCAATCAACGGGACGCCCGTCGCGTCGGTGACGCCAACGAGGATCAGAGGGTTGAGGACCACGATGTAAGCCATCGTGAAGAAGGTAGTGAGTCCACCGCGGATCTCAGTACCGATCGTCGATCCCCTCGCGGAGATCTTGAAGAACCCGTCCAGACCGCCGGCGTTCTTCTTCGCAGGAGCGGAAGCCGACTTCTTTGCCGGGGCCGCCTTTGCCGCGGGCTTCTTTGCCGCGGGCTTCTTGGTAGTTGCCATACCGGAATCCTGGCAGAGACGCGCGCCTCGTGGGGAGCGCCCCGCGTCCAACACGGGCGGAGAGTCGTTGTAGGAAGCGCCAGCAGTTGTCACACCTGTCACTTGCGTCCACGAGCGGGGCAAACGGGAGGACGAAGGTCCCAGATTTACCGGAAGGCTCGAGAGGGAGACGACGCGAAAGAGAGGCGAGGCCTAGGCGCAGGCAACGACGGCCTGGGCCTTCGCCAGAACCTTCTGGCCCTCGAACTCCACGACGCAGTCGATGCGCGCGGTCTTCGCTTCCTCGTCCAACGCGCCCACCGTGCAGCTCACGCTCGCAACAGCCTCGCCGGGGTTCGGCACGGGGATGGGGCGGGAGAAGCGCGTCTGGAAATCCACGACATTCCCCGCGCCAGCCCACGACTCTACGACGGAAGCGGTCGCACCCATGGTGAACATCCCGTGGGCGATCACGCCGGGTAGGCCGACCGAGGTCGCGAAAACGTCGTTGTAGTGGATCGGATTGAAATCGCCGGAGGCGCCCGCGTAGCGGACGAGGGTATCGCGGGTGATCGGGACGTCCTGCGTCGCGACCACGTCGCCGACGGCGAGGCTAGCAAAGGCGGGGCGGGCGGCGGCCATCAGGCGTCCTCCCTCACGGCGAGCGTGGACGTCACGGTCGCGACGGGCTCCCCCGTGTCGTCGACAAGTTCCGCGCGCGTCGTCACCATCGAGATCCCGGCGCGCTGAACGATCGAGTCGACGTGCACCACGGTAGAGATCACATCGCCAGCGACAAGAGGGCGATGGTGGGTGAACCTCTCGTCCGCGTGGACGACCTTGGAGAAGTCCACGCCCACCTCGGGGTCCATGATCGCGGGAAACTCGGCGCGCTGGGCGATGACGACCGCGAACGTCGTCGGGGCGACCAGATCGCTGAAGCCGTCGGCCTGTGCCGCCTCCACGGATCGGTGAGCCTCGGACGGGGCCGTCACGGCGTCGGCGAATTCGCGGATCTTCACCCGCGTCACCTCGTACGGCTCTCCCGGGCCGTAACGACGACCCACCGCCTCGGCGTTGACCGGCATCGGCTAGCGCGTCTCCCGGTGAGGGGTCTTCTTCCCGCAGCGCGGGCAAAACTTGGCGAGCTCGAGCCGGTCGGGAGTGTTCCGACGGTTCTTCTTGGTGATGTAGTTCCGCTCCTTGCACTCCGTGCACGCCAGAGTGATCTTGGGGCGAATATCCGTCGACTTGCTTGCCACGTCCATCTCCTTCGCGCTGTGCGCGCTTGTATCGAGTCTGTAGCGAGGGCGGGACTCGAACCCGCGACCCCACGATTATGAGTCGTGTGCTCTAACCACCTGAGCTACCCCGCCAGGCAACGTGCTGCCACCCTAGGGTAACAACCACGCATCCGAGCCCCGACAGGGAATCGAACCCTGGGCCTTTTCCTTACCATGGAAACGCTCTACCGACTGAGCTATCGGGGCAAGCCGGATTAGCATACCGGGCCGATTGCTCTGCCGCGAACCGCGTCTGCGCCCCCGGATAGGGTGACCGGATGGGCCCACGTCTGAGCACGGCCGAGGCACGTCGCATCTTCCTGCACTCCCAGGGTCTCGCGCGCCGCAGGTCTCCCAGAAGGGTGAGCGAGGGGCACTTCCGCGAGTACCTCGCGCGGCAGGGCGTGCTCCAGCTCGACTCCGTGAACGTGTTCGCGCGCGCCCACTACATGCCCCTCTTCTCGCGCTACGGGTCCTACGAACTCGCGGCCCTCGATCGCTACCTGTGGAGCTCCGGCGAGACCTTCGAACACTGGGGTCACGAGGCCTCCGTCATGCCCCGAGACTTGCTCCCCGCGCTCCACTTCCGCATGAGCGCCTCGGGCACGTGGAAGGAACGGATGCGTGGACGATTGGAGCGCGAGCGTCCCGGCCTCATCGCGACCGTCGAGGCCGCCGTTCGCGATCGCGGGCCGCTCTCGGCCGCCGACCTCGCCCACCTCACCCCGGATGCCGTCCGCGTTCCCGGCTCGTGGTGGAACAGCGGCGATGTCAAGATCGCGCTCGAGTACCTCTTCATCACGGGGCGTGTGGCCGTCGCAGCGCGGCCCCACTTCCAGCGGCGCTACGACGACCCTGTGCGGGTGTGGGGCCACCACGCGCGCGAGGGAGCACTCCACGCGGACGAGGCGAGGCAGGCGCTCTTCGATCGCGCTCTGCCATCCTCGGGAATCGGGACGCCCAAGGACTTCGCGGACCACTTCCGGCTCCCCGCGAACGAGAGTGCGCGGTACGCGACGTCTGCGGTCGAGCGAGGGCTCGCCGCGTGGGTCGAGGTGGAGGGCTGGGGAGAGCGGGCCCTCCTTGCCGCCGGAGCCACGGATCCCGGGCGGGCGACCGGAGCCGCGCTTCTCAACCCCTTCGACCCCGTGTGCCGCTACCGCGACCGCCTCCTGCGTATGTTCGGGATGCACTACCGCATCGAGATCTACACCCCCGCCCCGGAAAGGGAGTTCGGCTACTACACGCTGCCGTTCCTGCTCGGCGACCAGATCGTCGGCCGCTTCGACCTTAAGGCGGACCGGAAGGCGAAGGCCCTGCTCGTCCAGGCCGCGTGGCGGGAGGAGGCGGTCGTCGCAGGGGCTCGGCGGCGATCGGACGCGAAGGTCGCCTCGGCGCTCGCCGCAGAGCTACGGCTTGCCGCGGATTGGCTCGGGCTCGATTCGGTCGTCGTCGCGCCGCGGGGCACCCTCGCGGGCGCTCTTGCGGACGCCGTGGGCGTCTAGGGTCGGCTCCGTCGGGCGTCGAGCCTTCCCGCAGTGGAACGCCCCCGTGCCCACGCTTCTCCCTCGGGCCGGAAGCACCAAGACCCGGCGTTTGCGTCGAGTGACGCAGCACCGGGCCCGTGGTGGCGGGTGAGGGATTCGAACCCCCGAAGTCAGTGACAGCTGATTTACAGTCAGCCCCCTTTGGCCGCTCGGGTAACCCGCCAAGCTCCCGCCGAAACGGGGCCGCATGGAAGGATAGCAACAAACGGGGCGCGCCCGCTCAAGCGCCCACGAGAGGAGCATCCATGGCCGGGGACTCGTCATTCGACGTCGTGAGCAAGATCGACCGTCAGGAAGCTGACAACGCCTTCAATCAGGCGGAAAAGGAAATCGCGCAGCGCTACGACTTCAAGGGCGTCGGTGCGGCAATCGAGAGGGCAGGCGAGGGCTTCCTGCTGAAAGCCAGCTCGGAGGAGCGCGTCAAGGCCGTACGCGACGTCTTCATCGGGAAGCTCGCGAAGCGCGGCATCTCCCTCAAGGCGCTCGAGTATGGGGACCCGCAACCGTCGGGCAAGGAGTACCGAATCTCGGCGACGCTCAAGGAAGGAATCGCCCAGGATGTCGCGAAGAAGCTGACCAAACTCATCCGCGACGAGGGGCCCAAGAGCGTCAAGGCGCTCATCCAGGGTGACGAACTCCGCGTCACGAGCAAGAGCCGCGACGACCTTCAATCGACGATGGCCCTGCTCAAGGGAGCCGACGTCGAGGCGGCGCTCCAGTTCGTCAACTACCGCTAGACCGACCTCCGAGGGCGGCCGTGAACCGGGCCCCCGCCTAGCGGATGAAGCCGCGATTCGCCGCCATGTCCTCGAGGCGCGCGACGCGGCTCTCGATCGGGGGGTGCGTCGCGAACATCCGGGCGAGGCCTGCGCCTTTGAACGGGTTCGCGATCATGAAGTGCGCGACATTCTCCAGCCTGCTGTCCTGGGGGAGCGGTCGGGCGGCGACGCCGGACTCGATCTTCTTGAGAGCGGACGCGAGCGCCATCGGATCGCCCGTGAGTTTGGAGCCGTCCTCGTCCGCGTCGTACTCGCGCGTGCGGGAGATCGCGAGCCGAATGAGAGTCGCGGCGATGGGCGCAAGGAGGAGCATGGCGATGAGGACGAGCGGGTTCGAGTTCCTTCGCCCACCCCCGAAGAAGAAGAGCATCTGCGCGATCATGGTGATCATTCCGGCCGCGGCCGCGGCCACCGAGCCGACGAGGATGTCGCGGTTGTAGACGTGCATCAATTCATGACCAAGCACGCCGCGCAGTTCTCGCTCGTCGAGAATCTGGAGAATCCCCTCGGTGCAGCAGACGACAGCGTTGCGCGGGTTGCGGCCGGATGCGAAGGCGTTGGGGGCCGCCGTGGGCGACACGAAGAGCTGAGGCATAGGCTGATTCGCGTCGCGCGACAGGTCGCGGACGATGCGATACATCGCGGGCTGCTCCACCTCTGTCACGGGGCGCGCCTGCATGGCGCGGATGGACATCTTGCCCGAGTTCCAATACGCGTAGACGTTCATCAGCAGCGCGCCCGCGCCGAAGATCCAAATGTATTGGCCGTCGCCAATGACCATCCCGAGGCCGAGCATCAGCACCCACATGCCGAGCAAAAGCCCGAACGTCTTCACACCGTTGAAATACCTGCGACCCATGATTCCTCCTGCATGAGAACGGTCCGCCGTTCCGTCGGGTTCCAGTATCGCTCGCCACTCGCCTCAGGGCGAACAGGGCATGCGTGACGGGAACCTACTTCGGCCCTCTCGCGATGTCCGTCATCTCCTCGCGATCGACAACCTTGACGCGTTCGCGCCCCTGCGCCTCGCCAAGGGCGCGCTCGTGGGCGTCCAGCGCCTCCCAGTGCTGCCATTCGATGACGCGCACGCCACGCTCCTTAAGCACGTCAAGGAGCCTGGCGGGACTGAGGGCGACGGGCTCGGCGACGCTCTCGGAAACGAGGGCCTGGGCATCCTCAACGATGTGCCCAATCGTCTCCTGGGCGTCGGACTTCGTGTGGCCGATCAGGCCGACGGGCCCTCGCTTGATCCATCCCGTCGCGTAGAACCCCGGCACGGGCTCGCCGGAGGCCCCGACGACGCGACCCTCGGAATTGCGGATCACGCCGCGCGCGTCGTCGAACGGGACGCCGTCAATCTCCGAGCCCCAATACCCCACCGCACGATAGACCGCCTGGCACGGATACTCGACATGCTCCCGCGTTCCCTTGACGGTGCCGTCACCCTGCAACGCCGTGCGTTCCATGCGCACGCCCGCGACGTGGCCTGCGCCGTCGTCGAGAACCGCAACGGGCTGCTGGAGCATATGGAGGTGGATGCGACGCGACGCGCCCGTCGGCTCGCGGAGCGTCCAGTCCATGAGCGTCTTGACCGTCTGCTTGGTCTGATGGTGGCCCTCGATCGCCGCCTGGGACGCTGCGTCGAAGTCGTAGTCCTCGGGGTAGACGACGACGTCGACGTCGGGTACCTGCGCGAGCTCACGGAGCTCGAGCGGGGTGAACTTCACCTGGGCAGGGCCGCGGCGACCGAAGAGGTGCACGTCGGTCACGGGCGACTTCTCGAGACCCTCGAGGACGTTCGCGGGGGCATCCGTCGCGAGCAGGTCCTTGGGGTGCTTGGAGAGGATGCGGGCAACGTCGAGGGCGACGTTGCCGACGCCGAGGATGGCAACCTCGCGGGCGTCCAGGGGCCACGTGCGCGGCACGTCGGGATGACCGTCGTACCAGGAGACAAAATCGGCGGCGCCGAAGGAACCCTCGAGATCGACTCCGGGAATGTCGAGGGGCGCGTCCCCGAACGAACCCGTGGCGAAGACGACCGCGTCATAGTGTGCGCGAAGGTCTTCGAGGCTGAGGTCCGTGCCAACGTTCACGTTGGCGAGGAGCCGAATGTCTCCTCGGCCCAGGATGCCCGAGAGCGCACCGACGATCTGCTTGATCCTTGGGTGATCGGGGGCGACACCGTAGCGGACGAGGCCGAAGGGTGCGGGTAGGCGCTCGATGACGTCGATCGACGTTGGAATCTCCGCCTTGGTCAGGATATCCGCGGCGTAGATTCCGGCGGGGCCCGCCCCGATGATGGCCACGCGCAGCGGTCGGTCGAAGGTCACGGTTCTTCCTTGCGTCGGACTGGGGACTAGGACTCTACCGTCACGCCGCGCCAGAAGGCGACGCGTCCGGCGACGTGTTCGGCCCGGGGCTTGGGTGCGTCGTAGTGCCACGCCGCGTCCTTGTTCACCGCACCGTCGACCACCACGTCGAAGTAGGCGGCCTCGCCCTTCCAGGGGCAGGTGCTCGCCATGTCGCTCTCGACGAAGTACTCCGACTTGATCGCGTCGCGGGGGAAGTAGTGGTTCCCTTCCACAACGATCGTCTCGTCGGATTCGGCCACGACCGTGCCGTTCCAGATGGCTCTCACGTTTGCTCCTTGTTCCGGGGTTCTCGCCCTCTCTGCAGGGTGGAACGCGCGGCGCTCCCTGCCCATTCCGGCGAGCGAGCGGCGCGTGGGTGGCGGCGGTACGCACTCTCTCGGGGGCCTACGCTGGACGAAGAGACGTCGCGAATCAAGCCCTGGAGAAGTCAACCCCCGTGTCCACGAAGTCACCGCACCCCACCTACCGGGGCCTGCCCCGACCCCGCCTGCTCCCGGCGGAGGAGTACATCGACAACGCCACCAGGGCCGTGAAGCAAGCGCGCCACCGAGTCGTCATGATCGCACTCACGATCTCCGACGGCAGGGAGACGGGAGCCCTGCTTGACGCCGTCATCGCGGCAGCCAAGCGCGGGGTCGACGTTCGGGTCGCCGCTGACGTCTTCACCTACGTGGACGCTGCTGGAACGTTCCTGCCGCGCCGGTACCTATCGAAGAGGAAGCGCGCCTCCCTGCGCATGGTGCGCGAGCTTGAGGAGGCGGGCGCCACGTTTGACTGGCTCGGGCGCGACAGGGGAATCATCTTCCGGGGGCGCACGCACACCAAGTTCTGCGTCGTCGACGACACGTCCTACTCCTTCGGCGGCGTCAACGTCGATGACGCAGGGGCGACGAACGTCGACTACATGCTGAGGGTCGACGATCCGCGACTCGCGGACGACCTCGTGTGGGTCTACTCGACCATCCAGAAAGCGAACGTGAAGAAGGTGGGGCACCGCAGCCGCTCCCTCAAGTATGGGAAGGATCGTGTCCTCGTTGATGGGGGGCTCGTGGGCGACTCGATCATCTACCGCCACGCGTGCAAGTTCGCGGCCAAGGCTGAGCGCATCGTCCTCGTCTCCCAGTACTGCCCGACCGGCAAACTGGGCCGGCTCGTCAAGGCCATCC
>CAZTJX010000054.1:0-6900 GCA_964613755.1 uncultured Demequinaceae bacterium
TAGCGCACCTGCATGGCATGCAGGGGGTCAGGGGTTCGAGTCCCCTCAGCTCCACCATTACGACGTCTCTAGAACACCGACCTTGTCGGTGACCCCGGTTCTCCATTGCGAGGGACCGGGGTTTGTCGTTGTTGGCGCCAGTGGCGTCGGGCTCGCTTGAGGTGGCGAGGTCGAGGGTGGCCGTGTTGAGGAGCCTGTCGAACGGTTCAGCGAGAAGGCCGTCAATCTCCGAGTCGTCGTGAACGTAGAAGCGGTCAAACATGGCTTGGTTGATCGCGCGACGCTGGTGGGGTGCGGCGCGTCGATACGCCTCGTAGCAGTTCTGGGCGAGGCTCATAGCGGCTTGGAGGTTGGCTCGCAGGTCCTTGACCTATCCTAGCCTTTCCGGACAGTTTGGTTGTGGTCGTCAGGCTGCCGCTGGTGCGACGGTCTGACGTGTTTCGAACTCTACTGGGCTGAGGTATCCGATGCTGGAGTGGCGTCGGACGGGGTTATAGAAGCCTTCGATCCATTCGAACATGGCCGAGGCGAGCTGAGCCCTGGTGGTCCAGGATCGCCGGTCGAGCAGTTCGATCTGCATCGATCCGAAGAAGGACTCCATGAGGGCATTGTCGTAGGCCGACGCGACCTTGCCCATGGACCCGAGGAGGCCGGCTTCGCGCAGGCGGTGTCCGAACAACCAAGACGTGTATTGGGCTCCGCGGTCGGAGTGAACGATCGTGCCGATGGGTTTGCGTCGCCAGCGAGCCATTTCGAGAGCGTCGACCACGAGTTCGGACCGGAGGTGGTCCGCGATGGCCCACCCAACGCACCGCCGTGAGTAGACGTCGATGACGGCCGCACAGAACACCCAGCCTTCGCTCGTGCGGTGTTGGGTGATATCCGTGACCCACAGCCGGTCGGCACGATCCGCAGTGAAGTCGCGTCGCACGTGGTCCTCGAACGTCGCGGGGGCGCGTCCCGAGGTGCGGAAGCGCCTCCGGTGCACGCCTTGAACGCCCACGACACGCATGGCGCGCTCCACGCGGGTTCGGGAAACCCGTTCGCCTCGCCCGAGCGTGAGTTCCGCATGAACGCGACGCACCCCATACGTGCCCCGCGATGCGCGGTGAACGTCGTGGACGTCGTTGGCGAGGAACGCGCCCTCGAGGGCCGTGGCCGACAGGCCACGGCCACGCCACTCGTAGTATCCCGACCGCGACACCTCAAGCACCCGGCACGTCACCGCCACCGGGAACCCGGCGGCGGCAAGCTCGAAGACGAGCCGGAACCCTATTTTGGGAGGACGTTCTCCTTCGCGAAGTAGGCACTGGCGCGCTTGAGGATCTCGATCTCCATGGCCTGGACCCGGTTCTCCCGACGCAACCGCACCAACTCGTCATGCTCATCCGACGTCACGCCGGATCGTCGGCCCTCATCCACGTCCGCGACGGCCATCCACCGTCGCAATCCCGACTCACTGATCCCTAGATCACTGGCGATCTGAGCGATCGGCTTATCCCCCGAACGGGCCAACTCGACCGCTCGGCGACGAAACTCCGCAGGCTTCGCAGCAGGCATCCTGAACTCCTTCCATGAAGCGATTCTCGCTCCACGATCGGTGTCCGGAAAACCTAGGACAGGTCACTCTTCGCAATCGAGGGTGTAGTTGGGGTGCGCGCGGCGGTAACTGGATAGAGGTCGAGGTCCTCCGATGATGGGAGTTCTGACACCGCCTATCCGGAAGACCTCGACGTGCCCCACGCTACCTTTGCCACCCCTGATCTGACCACGTTCTGCCGCCTTGAGGAGCTCGGTCTCGAAGCCGTCGGGCAGCACCTCGAGCCGGATCGGGCCGTGTTGGAGTGCCGCGTCGTGGACCGTGACGGCGACCACTGGTGTCGCAGGTGCGGCGCGCAGGGCGTGCCGCGGGATACCGTCACCCGTCGGCTTGCGCATGAGCCGTTCGGGCATCGGCCGACGACGCTGCTGGTGAGGGTGCGCCGATTCCGGTGCGCCTGGTGTCAGCGAACATGGCGGCAAGACACGAGTACGGCTGCGCGGCCGCGGGCGAAGATCTCCCACGGTGCTCTGCGGTGGGCGCTGGAAGGCATCGTGGTGGACCACCTGTCGGTGTCGCGTGTCGCCGCCGGGCTGGACGTGTCCTGGCACACCGCCAACGGCTCAGTTCTCGCCGAAGGCCGCCGTGTGCTGATCGATGACCCCGCCCGGTTCAACGGCGTCGCTGCGATCGGGGTGGACGAGCACGTGTGGCGTCACACCAGGTTCGGTGACAAGTACGTCACCGTGATCATCGACCTCACCCCCGCCCGAGACAAGACCGGCCCTGCACGCTTGTTGGACATGGTTGAGGGCCGCTCCAAGGCCGTGTTCAAGCAGTGGCTCGCGGGCCGCCCCCAGGCCTGGCGGGACACCATCGAGGTCGTCGCGATGGACGGCTTCACGGGGTTCAAGACCGCCACTACCGAGGAGCTTCCCGACGCGGTGGCAGTGATGGACCCCTTCCACGTTGTGAGATTGGCGGGCGACGCCCTGGACCGCTGCCGACAACGCGTGCAGCAAAACACTCGCGGGCGTCGCGGACGATCCGGTGACCCGCTCTATGCTTCCCGCCGCCTACCGCCACCCCGACAGCACCCACGGACGCACGATGATGCAGGCGCTCATCGACTCCCTCAGCCACGGCGTCCCCACCCCGCTGACAGAACTCATCACCCTCGGACGGACCCTGAAGCGCCGCGCCGTCGACGTGCTGGCGTTCTTCGACCGGCCCGGCACCTCCTACGGGCCCACCGAGGCAATCAACGGCCGCCTGGAACACCTCCGCGGCTCCGCCCTCGGCTTCCGGAACCCGAGCAACTACATCGCGCGCAGTCTGCTCGAAACCGGCGGCTTCAGACCACTCCTACACCCTCAATGACGATGAGCCGGTTATCGTGCCCGCCGCCGGAGTACTAGTTGTTCTTCGCCTTCTCAGGGCGCCATTGCTCTCGGTAGGAACCTTGCGGGGATGACCTGAAGGCGAGTCTCGGAGACTAGCGATCCTTAAGGGCGTTGAGGAGGGTCCCAGTGGGCCGAAGCCCCAGGAGGACGACGAGGATGCTCGCCCCGAGGACGGTGAGCGTCGTGTGGAAGGAGACGGCCGAGAGGGCCTGGGAGGCCCGGGCCCCCCAGGCGATGGAGGCGAGGATCCCGAGCGACCACCCCCAGACCGCGCCGACGAGGGCGAGAACACCCCACTCAGTCGACTGCATTACAAGCCGGGCCCGGGCCCGGGCCCCGAACGTTGAGTAGATGGCCACCTGGCTTCGCTGGAACCACTGGACAAGGCCCCACAAGAGGCCGAGGGCCCCTGCCGTGGCGACCCATACCCACTTCAGCGGCCGGTCCTCGTGGGCGGTAGTGTAGTCAACGGTGAATTCGCCGGAGAACAGTCTGGGGTTCGGGATGGCGGGTTTGCCGTTGTAGGAGAGCAGACCCGGCAGGGCCGCCTCGACGGCTGAGTGGTGGGCAGCGTCAGTGCGGATGTAACAGGCGTCCGCGGTCGCCGGGACGAGGGAGGGTACGAGGAAAGCACCGTCAAACTCCTCGCCAATGACGGAGGCGTCCACGACGGCGAGGCGGATCAGATCGGAGTGCGCCTCCGACACCCCGAATCCGGCGCGTTGGAGCACGATGGCGGGATCCCCGTCCGCCACCCCAGACCGGCGCGCGAAGCCCTCGGTGGCCATCACCGTGCCCTCGGCGTCGGGTTCGATCCCGAGGAACTCGAACGCTCCCGGCGTGACCCCGTAGAGGGTCGGACGGGCGCCCGGGATGTGCGAGAGAGCACCGGAGGAGTTCGTCCGGATGAGGGCGAACGAGGCGTCGATACCCTCGTACTGGGAGAGGGCCTCACAGGCGGGGGCGGGGATGGGGTTGGGCTTCTCCTCCGTTCGCGCCCCTTCGACGATGAAGACGTGGCCGCCCGCCTCGATCCAGGCGTGCTCCTTCTCGACGAGGTCGGTGACGCCGACGGCGTCCGCGGCGCCGGGCACGGCGCACGCCCAGGCGACGGCGAGGACGATGAGGAGCGACGTCCAGCGGCCCGCCCGCGCAGTTTCAAGCCCTTCGCGCGCGGCGAGTCTCAGGGGCCAGACCCGCCGGCTCACGACGTGCCCCCCTTCGGTTTCATACGCGCCGGGCGTTTGGACGCGCCTTTCGGGTTCTTGGCCGCGCCTTTCGGGCGCCGCGCCGCCCCCGTTGTGCGCCGAGTTCCCTTGGAGCGACCGGCTCGGGCGACGCTCAGACGGCCGTTCGCACCCGTCCGGAGTTCGTGGACCTGGCCGTTCCTGAGCTCGAGGACGAGGTCGCAGCGGTCAGCCACCTCGGGGTCGTGGGTGACGACGAGGACGGTGCGCTCACCGTGGGACCCGATCATGGCGTCAAGCACGCCCGCGGAGGTCTTGGCGTCGAGTTGCCCGGTGGGTTCGTCGGCGAGGATGACCGGACGGTGGGAGGCGAGGGCACGGGCGATGGCGACGCGTTGAGCCTCGCCGCCGGAGAGGATGCGGGCGGGGACGTCGGCCTGGGGCGTCAGCCCGACCATGCCGAGGTAGTCGTCGGCCCGGGTCCGAGCCTCCTCCCGGCTTGCGCCGTCGGAATACGCCCCGACGGCCACGTTGTCGGCGGCCGTGCGGTCGGGGAGGAGGGAGATCGTTTGGAACACCCAGGACGCCACCTCGCGCAGGGGCCGGGACGTCCCGTCGGGGGCGAAGGCCTGGACGGTTCCGCCCTGCATGGTGAGGAGGCGGCCGATGAGGCTCAGCAGGGTCGTCTTGCCGGAACCGGAGGGGCCGATGATGGCGACCGAGTGACCGGAGGGGATGTCGAAGTCGACCCCCTTGAGGACGGGTTCGGGCGACCGGGGGTAGGAGAAGGTGACGCCTTGGGCGACTAGCCGCACGAGAGGTCCCCCCGGACCTCGCGGGGATTGAGGAGGACCGTCGTCCCGATGAGGGAGGCGTCGAGGTCGACGGTCCCGATGGAGCCGCCTATCGTCTCGACGACCGTGCCCGGGCCGATCGTGTCGCCGAAGAAGCAGGTCCGGCCCAGGGTGTCGACCACGAGGGCGGAGGAGGGCACCGTTCCGACGACGACGGGCTCGGCGAGATACACCGACCCCGTGCCCTCCGTCATGAACCCGAACGAGGCGGCCATGGCGGCGACGACTTCGGGGTCCTCCACGCGCCCGGAGCCGGCGACGTACGGGGTTACGACGTCGTTCACCTCAAGCAGGATGTCGGCGTCGCGGGGGATGTTGGGGATTTCCGTGACGACGATCGCAGCGAGGGAGGCGGTCGTCGTGAAGAGGGCGGTCCCTGAACTGGCCGCATCCCCGGCGTGGACGAGCACATCCGCCACGACGACGTCGCCTGTCCCGATCCAGGTCAGCGACGAGAGGGACAGGACGCCGTTGTTAGTGCCGAATCCCTGAGATTTGTTGAACGCTTTGATCGCCCGCTCGGTGCGATAGCCGACCGTGCCGTCGACGGCATCGGAATAGTAGCCCCCGGCCTTGAGGAATTGTTGGGCGACCTTGACGTCGGCGCCGGAGGCGTTCCGGCTGAGGTCCCTCCAAAGGGGGGTGGCGCTCGCGTAGGCGATGTCGCGGGCGTCGTTGACGGTGGCGACGACGGTGCCGGTCGTGATGGTCTGGCCCGGCGAGACGTTGACAGAGGTGACGGTCCCATAGGCGGCGGTCGCGGGGGAGAGGGCGTCGGTGTACTCGACCTTGACGGCGACGGCCACCTGGCGGTCGCGGGAGGCCGACTCGACGGTCCCGATGAGCGGTTCAGGATTGGAGGCGGATTCGAGCGGGGACTGGTTGGCCGCCTTGAGGGCGAGGGCCGTCAGGGCGACGAGGGGCGCGATCAGGGTGAAGGCGATAAACACCCCGAGGCCGGTCGGGATTCGCTTAAGAATGCGCAGGGAAAGTCCCTTCTCTCTATCGGTGTGAGCATAGCCTAGGTGTCCGGTTTGCACGGACCTGTGTATTGCCCGTCCCGTTGATACCATGACTCCCCGGGGAAGGCAATGACGCATTACTGCCAGCATGTATATAGGGAGGACGTGATGCAGTATGCACTGAGTGTGCGTGGCTCTGGAGGTCAGAGTGTCCCGCGTCAGACTTTGTGGCTGGCCAGTGGTGAGGGCGTGATCGGCGCTGAAGGCCGGAGAAGAAGACCAGGATCGTGTTGGCGGTGTTGACCGGGGAGGTGTCGGTAGCGGAGGCGGCCGCGCGTTCGAGGGCATTGGGCCTCGAGCGATTTGCCGTAGTGCCATGCGAGGAGTCCGAATTCCCCGGTTCTTGTGGGGCACATCACCCTCCGCGAAATCCCGGGGCGATTCATCCTCCACATTCGGATAGACATGATTTGGGTCGTTTGCTACGCTCGAATGAAATGAGCAGTATCGGAACCTTGAGATGGAAAGGTCATGAGATGCAGAAGGCAATCTTGTCGGGAGCGCTCGCGGCGGCCATCGTTGTCGCCGGGGCGGCTCCCGCGAACGCCGGTAGCGTCAGTTGGACGACCCGAAATGACTGCTGGGTGGCGACGTGTTATGGCGCAGCAGACTATGGTTACTGGTACGGTGCGTACACAAGCCACTACGGGTGGGCAGGCTTGGGCGTTCAGGGCAAGTTCAACGCGTACGGCGTGTGGTACTACACCCCCACCGCGATTTCCAGCCACGTCGCAGTTTCGTACTCAGCGCACTGGGTAGATTACCACCAACACTGGTGGTGATCCGTTGAGCATCGCTGACGGCGCGCGAGCAGGCCGTGTCGCCGGGCTTCCGCTGCGGGTGGCGGTGCTGGTGTTGGCAGCGGGCGCGGCTTCGGCCGCAGGCCCCCATGGT
>CAZTJX010000054.1:6910-9457 GCA_964613755.1 uncultured Demequinaceae bacterium
GGGTGGCGGTGCTGGTGTTCCTTGCGTCCGGGTGCGCGTCGTCGGTTACCGAGTCGACCGCACCCTGGGTGCAGGGTTACCCGCCCTTCGCCGACCAGATCGCCGAGGCGATCGGCGAGGCGCGGGGCGGGGGCGCCTCCGCAGACCAGATCGCACTCCTTGAGCAGGCGCAGGACGAAGGCGAAGTCACTGTCGAGATGATGCGAGACGCCGTCGCGAATGTCAGCGCCTGTTTCGAGTCTGTGGGGGGAACGGTCCAAGCGCAGGACACCTTCAAGGTGCCCGGTGTCGTGTGGCCCAACTACCTCGTAGGATTCGACGAGTCAATCGGAGAGGATCAGATCGACCTCCTGGTGGAAATGTGCGACACGCAAGAATACCGCTGGGTGAGTTCCGTGGGTCAGTCGCAGCCCGTATCCCGGGAGGCACTGGGACAGTACGTCATGTCCCAGGAACCCGTTTTCCGCGCTTGCCTGGAGGGCTACGGCATTCCGACCGATCCCGACGCCAATGGCTGGGATCTTGCGATGCAGGCCGCCGCTCTTGACGATGTGAATATCACGCTCGAGTGCCTCGCCGCCGCCGACCTCTCGGGGCTCTAGCGAGAGGGAACCCGTGATGTCGCAGGCACAATGTCTGAAGTCGATCGAGTGTCGAATTCGCAGATCCTCCCGACGCTAGAGTCGCACTTGGCAAGCTGGTCGCTCAGTTTCGCCCACTTGTTCGAGTCAAGTTCACTCAGGTCCACCACCGTGGGCATACTCAAACCATCAGCCTGCACGACGGATTTGAGCCAGATGTCTCAGGCTCCTTGGCACGTGAGGCCCAACTCCGAGCGATGGACGCGCACATGACCGCAGCCGGTGACTCGACCGCAGGGGCTCGCTATTTGCGTGCCGGAACATTCCTCAACTTCGGGCAGGAGCCGTTTGACGATGTGCGCCCAGGTCATTTGCTGTATGGCAGGCCGGTAGCGAGCGTTCCGGAAAGCGAACTTGCGCACGCGGCCGCGCTCGGCGTTCTGCCGGAGTGGGGCAGGTTCGGGTCTTTTGCGCTGAGTGGGGCCGCGGGTGACGGTGCCGCCGCCCCGTATGCTTCATCTGCGCTCAGGCACCTTGCGCGGGGCTTGATCCAACTCGGGCGGACACGCACAATCACGTTGCACGTCCCAACCGTCGAAGAATCTGACGAACTGCTGGATCTCGTCACCCTCGCGTTCATTCATATGGTCGGTGTGTTTGACTCGCTCGCCCACGTCGCGGCTAAGGCGCTCGACATCCGACTGGGAAAGCAGTCGATCGCCTGGCAACGTGGGGAGTTCCTAGGCCAGCTCGAAAGCAAATGTCCTCCGCTCTTCTCACAAATGGCCAAGGGGAGTGACGGTGAGAAGTCATTCGCGGCCATTCGCGCCGTACGCAATACGGTCCACAATCAGATGCCGAATCCAGCTCGTGTTTCGCACGCGGAGGGTGATCCGGCGCATGACCACGCCGGGATCATCTTTGAGTTCGATGCTCATGCTGACGTGATCACGAAACTCGATGACGCCGGATGGACACGGTTTGTCTTCAAGCCCGGTGTCCATCCTCCCGACTGGCACCACAAGCGCGGGGTCGAGATAGCCGGAGTGACCCGGACCCCGGATATGGTCCTGATGAGGCCGGAGAACCTACTGCTGCCCTGCTTCAACGAAGGCGTGCCGCTGACGAATGCGCTCATGAGGGAGACGGCCTTCAGTCAGCCCCTAGGTGCACGGGGTGCAGGCCCCGGCTCTGACACCCTCTACCCGATCTCACTTCAGCTGTATGCGGTCGAGAGACTCGGCATGGGCCACCTGGCCAATCATCTCCGCGCTCCTTGCGCCAGGCACTAGTTGCGACGAGACGAAGAGGCCGGGCCCGGCTTCAGCGCCTTTCGCTTCAACGCGCACTTGTCAACGTCGATGGATACGCTGAACAGTGCCCCTCTTATGAGGGACGACCGGGCGAAGGGAACCGTCGACATGCATGAGGTCAAGTGCCCGCATTGCGGCGAGACATTCAAGATCGACGAAGCGGGCTATGCGGAGATCGTTAGGCAGGTGCGGAATGGCGAGTTCGAGCAGGAACTTCACGATCGGCTAGCCGAGGCAGATGCTGCGAAACAGACCGAGATAGAGCTGGCGGAGGCCAAGGCTACGAAGGCGCTTGAGGCCGAGGCGGCGAAGAAGGACAAGGAGATTGTCGAACTCAAGTCGAAGCTCGATGCAGTTGAAGTCGCGAAGAAGCTCGCCGTCACGGAAGCTGTGTCAGTGGTTGAGAAGGAACGCGATGACCTCAAGAGCGGACTGGATCAGGCGAAGCTTGAGAAGGAGTTGTCCGAGAAGGCGCTAACGGAAAAGTACGAGACGCAGATTAAGGATCGCGACGATGCGATCGATCGCCTCAAGGACATGAAGGCGAAGCTCTCAACGAAGATGCTCGGAGAGACCCTAGAGCAGCACTGCGAGAACGCCTTCAATGCCATTCGCGCGACCGCGTTCCCGAGTGCATACTTCGAGAAGGACAC